>NZ_JAELTK010000246.1:0-322 GCF_016428765.1 Delftia sp. ASV31 | reverse complement strand
CCCCCCCCCCCCCCCCCCCCCCCCCCCCCCCCCCCCCCCCCCCCCCCCCCCCCCCCCCCCCCCCCCCCCCCCCCCCCCCCCCCCCCCCCCCCCCCCCCCCCCCCCCCCCCCCCCCCCCTTTTTAATCCTCCGGCGACCACCGAGATCTACACTGTTCGCATTTCGTCGGCAGCGTCAGATGTGTATAAGAGACAGCCACTACATAGAGCGCGCGCTGGCCGCCGCCCAGGTCCTCCGTGCCGCGCAGGCCCCAGCGCGACCCGGCGATCACGCCGCTTTCCAGCCGCTGCAGGCCGCCATTGCCCGTGCGCGCCGACTCCAC
>NZ_JAELTK010000245.1:0-322 GCF_016428765.1 Delftia sp. ASV31 | reverse complement strand
CCCCCCCCCCCCCCCCCCCCCCCCCCCCCCCCCCCCCCCCCCCCCCCCCCCCCCCCCCCCCCCCCCCCCCCCCCCCCCCCCCCCCCCCCCCCCCCCCCCCCCCCCCCCCCCCCCCCCCTCTTTAATGCTCCGGCGACCACCGAGATCTACACTGTTCGCATTTCGTCGGCAGCGTCAGATGTGTATAAGAGACAGGCCCACGGCCGCGCGCTCCGCCTGCAGCTCGCGGCGGTCACGCTGCTGCTGCGTCATCGGGCCGTTGATGGCCTCGTCTGTGTCAATGCCTGGGATGAAGGCACCGCCGGGCATGACCGTGGCGGGG
>NZ_JAELTK010000244.1:0-323 GCF_016428765.1 Delftia sp. ASV31 | reverse complement strand
CCCCCCCCCCCCCCCCCCCCCCCCCCCCCCCCCCCCCCCCCCCCCCCCCCCCCCCCCCCCCCCCCCCCCCCCCCCCCCCCCCCCCCCCCCCCCCCCCCCCCCCCCCCCCCCCCCCCCCCTCTTTAATCATCCGGCGACCACCGAGATCTACACTGTTCGCATTTCGTCGGCAGCGTCAGATGTGTATAAGAGACAGGTGTAGTGTTGATTTGCATCAGGCCAGCCTGGGGTTTCCCTGGATGCAGGCAAAACGGTGGCGGACAGCGTGTCCGGGTGAATCACCTGTCCGCCAGCCAAGGCCAACGGAGGGCGCGGTTCATGCG
>NZ_JAELTK010000243.1:0-324 GCF_016428765.1 Delftia sp. ASV31 | reverse complement strand
CCCCCCCCCCCCCCCCCCCCCCCCCCCCCCCCCCCCCCCCCCCCCCCCCCCCCCCCCCCCCCCCCCCCCCCCCCCCCCCCCCCCCCCCCCCCCCCCCCCCCCCCCCCCCCCCCCCCCCCCTCTTTCATGATCCGGCGACCACCGAGATCTACACTGTTCGCATTTCGTCGGCAGCGTCAGATGTGTATAAGAGACAGGCGCTGCACTACACGATCAGCGAAGGCCGGCGCCACCCCGTGCGCCTGCACAATCCGCGCGGCGAGGTCTACCGCCGCTTCATCCCCTGGCTGGGCCGCACGCTGAGCTTTCGCACCGTGGAGCCCG
>NZ_JAELTK010000030.1:0-65341 GCF_016428765.1 Delftia sp. ASV31 | reverse complement strand
AGAGCTCTTTGCGGATCGGCATCTTCGGCGCCGAGCCCTGGACCGAGGCCATGCGCCGCGAGATCGAGGGCAAGGCGGGGCTGGATGCCGTGGACATCTACGGCCTGTCCGAAGTCATGGGCCCGGGCGTGGCCAGCGAATGCGTGGAGAGCAAGGACGGGCCGGTGATCTGGGAAGACCATTTCTATCCCGAGATCATCGACCCGGACACGGGCGAGGTGCTGCCCGACGGCAGCGAGGGCGAGCTGGTCTTCACGTCGCTGTCCAAGGAAGCCATGCCCATCGTGCGCTACCGCACGCGGGACCTGACGCGGCTGCTGGCGCCGACCTCGCGCAGCTTCCGGCGCATGGGCAAGATCGTGGGGCGCAGCGACGACATGATGATCATCCGCGGCGTCAACGTCTTTCCCACGCAGATCGAGGAAATCGTGCTGGCCAATGCCAGCCTCACGGGCCTGTACCAGATGCACATCAGCCGTGAAGGCCTGCTGGACACCGTCGAGGTGCACTGCGAGCTGCAGCCGCAGCGGCGCGGCCTGGGCGATGCCGAACGCGGCGAGATCGCGCAGTGGGTGCAGCAGCGCATCAAGACCCTGGTGGGCATTTCCACGGCGGTGCGCGTCTTCGATCCCGACACCATCGAGCGCACGCAGACCGGCAAGGCCCGGCGCGTGTACGACAAGCGGCCGCGTTGAGGCACCGCCGGCCGTCGTCAACCATTTCATTGAAGGAGATCGCACATGTATACCCAGGCCATGGACACCATGGGCAAGGAAGCGGGCGATGGCGGCAAGGCCGTGCGCTCGGCCGACGAAATGCGCCTGCAGCAGCGCTTTGACGAGCGCATCGATGCCGGCGAATTCATCGAGGCCAAGGACTGGATGCCCGACAACTACCGCAAGACGCTGCTGCGCCAGATCAGCCAGCACGCGCACAGCGAGATCGTCGGCATGCTGCCCGAGGGCAACTGGATCAGCCGCGCGCCCACCCTCAAGCGCAAGGCCATCCTGCTGGCCAAGGTGCAGGACGAGGGCGGCCATGGCCTGTACCTCTACGCGGCCGCCGAGACGCTGGGCAGCAGCCGCGACCAGATGCTGCACGCGCTGCACACGGGCAAGGCCAAGTACAGCTCCATCTTCAACTACCCCACGCTGACCTGGGCCGACATGGGCACCATCGGCTGGCTGGTGGATGGCGCGGCCATCATGAACCAGGTGCCCATCTGCCGCTGCTCCTATGCGCCCTATGCGCGCGCCATGGTGCGCATCTGCCGCGAGGAGAGCTTTCACCAGCGCCAGGGCTACGAGGCGCTGCTGACCATGATGCAGCAGGGCACCGAGGCGCAGAAGGCCATGGTGCAGGACGCCGTCAACCGCTGGTGGTGGCCGTCCATCATGATGTTCGGCCCGCCCGACGACCAGTCGCCCAACAGCGCGCAGTCCATGCGCTGGGGCATCAAGCGCATCTCCAACGACGCGCTGCGCCAGAAGTTCATCGACGCCACGGTGGACCAGGCCAAGGTGCTGGGCGTGACCCTGCCCGACCCCGACCTGAAATGGAACGAGGCCCGCCAGGCCCATGACCATGGCCCCATCGACTGGGACGAGTTCTGGCGCGTGATCGCCGGAGACGGCCCCTGCAACCGCGAGCGCCTGGGCGCCCGCGTCAAGGCCTGGGATGAGGGCGCCTGGGTGCGCGAGGCCGCCCTGGCCCATGCCCGCAAGCAGACACAGAGAAACCAGACCCGCAAGGAGGCCGCATGACCACCGTCGAACAGAACATCACCAACGAATGGCCGCTGTGGGAAGTCTTCGTCCGCAGCAAGGCCGGCCTGGACCACAAGCACTGCGGCAGCCTGCATGCGGCCGACCCGCAGATGGCGCTGCAGATGGCGCGCGATGTCTACACGCGGCGCCAGGAGGGCGTGAGCGTCTGGGTGGTGCGCTCGGACCAGATCGTGGCCAGCGACCCCGGCGACAAGGACATGTTCTTCGACCCGGCCCAGGACAAGGTCTACCGCCATCCGACCTTCTACCAGCTGCCGCCCTCAGTGGACCACATGTGAGCGGGGTGCTGCCATGAACGCCTCCGCCTCCGCCTCCTCCATCGCCATTGATGCCCGCCCCGAGGTGCAGTACCTGCTGCGCCTGGGCGATACCTGCCTGATCCTGGCCCAGCGCCTGGGCCAGTGGTGCGGCCACGCGCCCATCCTCGAAGAGGACATCGCCATGACCAACATGGCGCTGGACCTGGTCGGCCAGGCGCGCGCGCTGCTCACCCGCGCCGGCCAGCTCGAAGGCCGTGCGCACGACGAGGACCAGCTCGCCTTTCTGCGCGACGAGCGCGACTACTTCAACGCCACGCTGGCCGAGCTGCCGCGCGGCGACTTCGCCTTCACCGTGCTGCGCAACGCCATGGCCGCCACCTGGCTGCGCCTGATGTGGGAGCGCCTGGTGCAATCCAGCGACGCCGAGCTGGCCGCCATTGCCGCCAAGGCGCTCAAGGAAGCGCGCTACCACGAGCAGCACGCGGGCGACTGGGTGGTGCGCCTGGGCGACGGCACCGAGGAATCGCGCCAGCGCATGGAGGCGGCGCTGGCCCAGCTGTGGCGCTATGCGGCCGAGCTGTTCACCGACGACGCCACGGACGCTGCCGCACGTGCCAGCGGCCTGGGCCCGGCCTGGTCCGAGCTGCGCGAACCCTGGCAGGCCGAAATGGCTGCCCTGCTGCAGGAAGCCACGCTGGACATGCCGGCCGAATCCGCCTTCCGCAGCACGGGCCGTAACGGCGTGCACAGCGAGCACATGGGCTTCATCCTGGCCGAGATGCAGCACCTGCAGCGCGCCTATCCGGGCGGGGTGTGGTGATGGCTGCCGCACGGCTTGTGGCCGTCACATCCGCCTTGGCCGAGCGCGAGCGCCTGGCCTGGGCCGCGCTGCAGGACGTGCCCGATCCCGAGGTGCCCGTGATCTCGGTCTGCGAGCTGGGCATCGTGCGCGAGGTCCATGCCCTGCCCGAAGGCCAGGGCATGGAGATCGTGCTCACGCCCACCTACTCGGGCTGCCCGGCCACCGAGGTCATCGAGCGCAGCGTGCTCGAGGCCATCGAGGCCGCAGGCCTGGGCCCCGCGCGCGCCGTGCTGCGCCGCGCCCCGGCCTGGACCACGGACTGGATCAGCGACGACGGCCGGCGCAAGCTGCGCGAGTACGGCATCGCGCCGCCCGGGCGCTGTGGCGACTCCGGCCTGCCGGAAGGCACCTCGCCCATCCGCCTGGTGCGCCGCCGCCAGGGCATCGCCGCGCCCGAGCCCGTTGCCTGCCCGCACTGCGGCAGCGCGCACACCGAACGGCTGTCGGCCTTCGGCGCCACGGCCTGCAAGGCCCTGCACCGCTGCCTGGACTGCCGCGAACCCTTCGAACACTTCAAGCCGATATGACCACGACCACGATGTTCCACCCGCTGCGCGTGCGCAGCATTGCGCCCGACACGGCCGAGGCCGTGGTCGTCTCCTTCGACGTGCCCCCCGCGCTGCGCGAGGTCTTCGGCTTCACCCAGGGCCAGTACCTCACCCTGCGCCACCAGATCGACGGCCAGGACCTGCGCCGCAGCTACTCCATCTGCGCAGGCGTGGATGACGGCGAGCTGCGCGTGGGCGTGCGCAAGGTGCGCGGCGGCCAGTTCTCCAACTGGATCAACGAGCATCTGCGCCCCGGCGACACACTGCAGGTCATGGCGCCCCAGGGCCGCTTCTTCGTGCCCATCGAGCCCGGGGCCGCGCGCCACCATGTGGGCATCGCCGGCGGCAGCGGCATCACGCCCATCCTGTCCATCATGAAGACCGTGCTGGCGCGCGAGCCCGCCAGCCGCTTCACGCTGATCTACGGCAACCGCCAGCTGCAGTCCACCATGTTCAAGGAGGAGATCGAGGACCTCAAGAACCGCTACATGTCGCGGCTGTCGCTGCAGCATGTGTTCTCGGACGAGCACACCGACCTGCCGCTGAACATGGGCGTGATGGACCGAGCCAAGATCGCCGAATTCCTGCAGGGCGTGGTGCCGGCCGCGCACATCGACCATGCCTACATCTGCGGCCCCTTCCAGATGAACGACGAGGCCGAGGCCGCCCTGCTGGCCGCCGGCGTGCCCGAGGAGCGCATCCACATCGAGCGCTTCGGCGTGGCCCTGCCGGCCGCAGGCCAGGGCACGGTGGGCGCCGTGGTGCACGAGGCCCAGCCCGGCGACGCCGCCACCGCCCGCATCACCCTGGTGCGCGACGGCCTCTCGCGCGAAATCCCCTTCACGCGCGGCCAGGCCAGCATCCTGGACGCGGCCTCCTCGGCCGGGCTGGAAGTGCCCTATTCCTGCACCTCGGGCGTCTGCGGCACCTGCCGCGCCAAGGTGGTCGAGGGCGAGGTGCGCATGGAGCGCAACTTCGCCCTCGACAAGAACGAGGTCGCCTGCGGCTTTGTCCTGACCTGCCAGGCGCATCCGCTGACCGAGCGCGTGGTGCTGTCGTTCGATGAGCGGTGAGGGCCGTCCCGCCCGGGGACGGCCGCGGGCCTACTCGACGCCGATATCCAGCCGCGACACCAGTGCCCGGCCGTGTTCGTTCAGGCCCGTCACCTCGACCGTGCTGCCGTGCTTGCGCAGGCGCTGGCAGACCTTGTCCAGCGCATTGACGGCCGTGATGTCCCAGAAATGGGCGTTGGTCAGTTCGATGCGCACCGGCCGGCCTTCGATGTCCCGCACGTCGAAGGCATCGACCAGCAGGTCGGCCGAGGCGAAGAAGACCTGGCCCGAGACCCGGTAGGTCAGGCCTGCATCGTCCTGCGTCTTCTCGACGGACAGCAGCCTTGAGACCTTGAAGGTGAAGAACACCCCGCTGAGCAGCACGCCGACGCCCACGCCGGCGGCCAGGTTGTCCGTGGCCACGGTGACCACCACGGTGGCCAGCATGACGGCGCTGGACAGCTTGGGATGCCTGAGCAGGGCGCGGGCCGATCCCCAGTCCAGCGTGGAGGCCGACACCATCACCATGATGGCCACCAGCGCCGCCACCGGCACCTGGGACACCCAGGGCTTGAGCAGCACCATCAGGATGAGCAGGAAGGCGCCCGCGAACAGCGTGGACAGCCGGCCGCGGCCGCCGTAGCGCACATTGCCCACGGTCTGGCCGATCATGGCGCAGCCGGCAATGCCGCCGAACAGGCTGGCCGCGATGTTGGCCACGCCGATGCCGCTGCACTCGCGGTTCTTGGAGCTGGGCGTGTCCGTGAGTTCATCGACCACGCTGGCCGTCATCATGGACTCCAGCAATCCCACCATGGCGATCGCCAGCGCGGGCAGGGCGATCAGGCGCAGCGTCTCCAGCGACCACGGCACCTGCGGCAGCCCGAAGCTGGGCAGGCCGTCCGGCAGCAGGCCCAGGTCGGCGACCGTCTTTAGGGGCAGGTCCAGCCAATTCGCCGCCACCGTCAGCACCACGATGCAGACCAGGGGCGAGGGCACGGCCGTGGTCAGCCGGGGCAGGCCGTAGATGATCAGCAGGCCGGCGCCCACCATGGCCCAGGTGGCGGCATTGGCGCCGATCAGGTGCGGCATCTGGGCCGAGAAGATCAGGATGGCCAGCGCATTGACGAAGCCCGTGCGCACCGAGCCGGACACATAGCGCATCAGCACGCCCAGGCGCAGCACGCCGAACAGGATCTGCACGGCCCCCGCAAGAATGCCGGCCGCAAAAAGGTACTGCACGCCATGCGCATGCACCAGCGGAGCGGCCACCAGTGCGACCGAGCCCGCAGCCGCCGACACCATGGCCGGGCGCGCGCCCGTGAAGGCGATGACGATGCTGATGATGAAGGAGGCGAACAGGCCGACGGCCGGATCGACCCCGGCCACGAAGGAGAAGGCGATGACCTCGGGGATCAGCGCAAAGGTGGCCACGGCGCCGGCCATGAGCTCGCGCGGAATGCTGGGCGCCCACTCGGCGCGAAAGGGATGGGGGTGTTTCGACATGGAAATGGCCGGCCCCGCCGCGCTGGGTGTGACAGGGCGGGGCAGGGCGGGGCAGGATTTTGTAGACGGGAATGAACATGCCGGGCGTCGGGCGATGCCCGAAACCTGGCGGCTTGTGCTGTTCGACCGTGCTACGGCGGCGCCAGGCGGGTGCAGCCCGAGCGCCGGCTTTGCGAGCCGCGCGCGATGCGGGCCAGCGTGAAGCTGTGAAGGCGTGCGGCATCGCGGCTGCGCGCTTGGCGAGCCCCTGGTTGACGGTGCCGGTGGACTGAAATCACGGGCGCGATTGTACGAGGGGGTGCTGCCTGCCGTGGGATGGGCCCCTGGCCGCAATCAGTCGTAGTGCGCCATGGTGGCGCGGTAGCGCACAGGGCCTTGCTCGGCCGATGAGGCCTGCACCACTTCCACGTAGACGACTTGGCCCGAAGACGCCGTGTACCTGGCATGGCGAACGCGCCGCCCCATGCCGTAGGAGGGGCCGGGCGTTTCGTCGTCCGCAGTCCGGGAATAGCCTTTGCCGAGCAGGTAGGCATCGAAGGCGTGCGTGGCGGGGCCAATGCTTGCGAACTCCACGTCATAGGACACCAGGTCGTGTGGCGGCTTGTTGCCGTCGCCTACGGTGCCGAAGTACTCCGCCTTGCCCAGCGCGCCCACCAGCGGCGCATGGCGCACCAGGGACGAGATGCCGATGTAGTAGGTGAAGCTGCCGGGCTCGGGCGTGTAGTCCTCCTGCGAGATCAGGCACAGGGCTGCAGCCAGCCAGCCGACCACGGCCAGCAGCAGGCACAGGACAAGACTCCACAACAGGGTTCTGGCACGCGGCAGGGGCATGGGATTTGTCGTCGGGCGCCTGGAAAAACAAAACCCGCTTTCCGGGGAAAGCGGGTCTGGATGCTCAAGAACCTTGATGGTCCGAATCAGAACGGAATGTCGTCATCCATATCGTCAAAGCCCGAGGCTGCGCGCTGGGGCGGGGGTGCCATGGGCGCGGGAGCGGGGCGCTGGGCGGGGGCCTGGCGCGGTGCGGGCGCTGCCATGGGGGCAGGGGCCGGGCGGCGCTGTTGCTGCTGGGGAGGGGCGTCGTAGCCGCTGTCGCCGTAGCCTTCATCGCCGTAGCCGCCGCCTTGCTGGCCACCGCCGCCGCCCTGGCGGCTGCCCAGCATCTGCATGCTGTCGGCACGGATTTCGGTGGCGTAGCGTTCCTGGCCGCTGGCCTGGTCGGTCCACTTGCGGGTGCGCAGGCTGCCTTCGACATAGACCTGGCTGCCCTTGCGCAGGTACTGGCCCACGATTTCGGCCAAACGGCCGTTGAAGACCACGCGGTGCCACTCGGTGGCTTCCTTGTTCTCGCCCGTGTTCTTGTCGCGCCAGCGGTCGGTGGTGGCGATGGTCACGTTGGCCACCTGATCGCCACTCGGGAAGGTGCGCATTTCGGGGTCGCGTCCGAGGTTGCCGACGATGATGACTTTGTTGACGGATGCCATGAGTGAAATACCTTTACATAGGGAAGTGGCCCGGGCATAGAGGGATGGATCCCGGGCCAGACGCGCCATTGTGCCGCAAGCCGTCCGCCGATGGCAGGGGGCGGATATCCCGCGGCAACCGCCTGTGGCGGCGGCTTGTAACCGTCTGAAAATCCGCCGTTCAGCCGTGGCGGCCCACGGGGCGCAGCGGCCAGGTGACGACCAGCCACAGCACGGCCAGGACGCTCGTCAGGGTGAACAGGCCCGGCATGCCGGCCCATTTGGCGACGGCGCCGCCCAGCGCGCCGCCTGCGAACAGGCCCAGCGATTGCAGCGTGTTGTAGGCGCCCAGCGCCGCGCCGCGCAGCGGGGCCGGGGCCATGCGCGATACCAGGCTGGGCTGGGTGGCCTCCAGCGCGTTGAAGCCGCAGAAGAACACGAACATCAGCACGGCCATGGCCCACAGCGGCGGCTGCGCGCCACCGGCTGCCAGCAGGCCCAGGCCGATCTGCACGAGGGTGATCAGGGCGATGGCGCCCAGCAGGGCCGCGCGCAGGCGCCCGCGCCGCTCCATGGCGAACAGGCCGCCCATGGCGGCGAAGGACAGCACCACGGCCGGCAGGTAGACATGCCAGTGCGCCTGCTTGTCCAGGCCTGCCTGCACCAGCATGGCGGGCACGGCCACCCACATGGACATCTGCACGGTGTGCAGCACGAACACGCCCAGGTTCAGGCGCACCAGGTCGCCATGGCGCCACAGCTCGGCCATGCGGCCGCGCGGCTGGTCGGCGTGGCGCGCGGGCTCGGGCGGGACGACCCAGAGCACGACGGCAATGCCCGCCAGCGCCAGGGCGCAGGTCAGGCCGAAGATGCCGGGCAGCCCGCCCCAGGCAGCCAGCAGGGGACTGAGCACCAGGGCCAGCGCAAACATGAGTCCGATGCTGCCGCCCACCATGGCCATGGCCTTGGTGCGCACGCTGTCGCGCGTGAGGTCGGCCAGCAGCGCGGTCACGGCCGCCGAGACGGCGCCCGCGCCCTGCAGGCCCCGGCCCCACATCAGACCCAGCAGCGAGTCGGCCGTGGCCGCCAGCAGGCTGCCCGCCGCAAAGACCAGCAGCCCGGCGACGATGACGCGCTTGCGCCCGAACTGGTCCGAAGCCAGGCCCAGGGGCAGCTGGAACACGGCCTGGGTGAGCCCGTACAGGCCCATGGCCAGGCCGATCATGGCCGGATCATCCCCTCCCGGGTATTTGCGCGCCTCCAGCGCGAACACCGGCAGCACCAGGAACAGGCCCAGCATGCGCAGCGCAAAGATCAGCGCCAGGCTGGCGCTGGATCGGCGTTCCTGCGAGGTCATGCGGCCCGATGCGGCCGAGGAGGGGGCGGGCGCCTGGGCGCCGTGGACGGGTGTGGGGGAATCGAGCACGGGGTGCACTGTTGTGGGGGCAAGCAATCCGCCATTCTCGCCCATAGGCCGGCGCTGCGGGGTGGCTGGGTTATGCAAGGCAGTGCAAGACAGTTTTGTGAAGGGGCGCCGCAGAAGGCCCTGCCGCCCCGCAGACCGAGCCGCCATGCGGTGGCACGGGTTCTGACCTATCATGGCGGGTTCGCCTTCGCAGGGGTTTTCCCGATGCCTGGTTCCCACACGATTTCCGAAGACGGCGGCCTGGACCGGGCCGCCGACTCCCGCTCCCAGCCCGACGGCCGCTACCTCGGCCAGGCGCTGGCGCAGTCACGCATCGCCATCCGCGGTGCGCGCACGCACAACCTCAAGAACATCGACCTGGACATTCCGCGCAACCGCCTGGTGGTGATCACCGGGCTGTCGGGCTCGGGCAAGTCCAGCCTGGCTTTCGACACGCTGTATGCCGAGGGCCAGCGCCGTTACGTGGAGAGCCTGTCGGCCTATGCGCGCCAGTTCCTGGGGCGGCTGGACAAGCCCGATGTGGACCTGATCGAGGGCCTGTCGCCCGCCATCAGCATCGAGCAGAAGGCCACCAGCCACAACCCGCGCTCCACCGTGGGCACGGTGACCGAGATCAACGACTACCTGCGCCTGCTGTTCGCACGCGCCGGCACGCCCTACTGCCCCGACCACAACCTGCCGCTGCAGTCCCAGACCATCAGCCAGATGGTGGATGCGGCCCTGGCCCTGCCCGAGGACACGCGCCTCATGGTGCTGGGGCCGCTGGCGCGCAACAAGAAGGGCGAGTTCGCCGAGCTGTTCGCGCAGATGCAGGCCCAGGGCTATGTGCGCTTTCGCATCGACGGCAAGATCCACGAGTCCCATTCCCTGCCCGCGCTGGAGAAGAACGAGCGCCACGACATCGACGTGGTGATCGACCGCCTCAAGGTGCGCGCCGACGCCCAGCAGCGCCTGGCCGAGAGTTTCGAGGCCGCCCTGCGCGCGGGCGGCGCCGACGCCGGCGGCCGCGTGATCGCCCTGGAGATGGACAGCGGCAAGGAACACCTCTTCAGCGCCAAGTTCGCCTGCCCGCTGTGCAGCTATTCGCTGCCCGAGCTGGAGCCGCGCCTGTTCTCGTTCAACTCGCCCATGGGCGCCTGCCCGGGCTGCGACGGCCTGGGCTGCACGGAGTCCTTCGACCCCGAGCGCGTGGTCGCCTTCCCCACGCTGAGCCTGGCCAGCGGCGCCGTCAAGGGCTGGGACCGGCGCAACGGCTACTACTTCTCCATGCTGGAGAGCGTGGCGCGCCACTACGGCACCGATGTGGAACTGCCCTTCGAGGAGCTGCCCGAGAAGGTGCGCCATGTGGTGCTCTGGGGCTCGGGCGAGGAGGAAATGCCCTTCAGCTATGTCTTCGACAGCGGCGCGCGCAAGGGCGAGTCCATGGTCAAGAGCCATCCCTTCGAGGGCATCATCCCCAACATCACGCGGCGCTGGCGCGAGACCGAGTCCAGCGTGGTGCGCGACGATCTGGCGCGGCTGCGCAGCGTCGCCGTCTGCCCCGACTGCGGCGGCACGCGGCTGCGCCGCGAGGCGCGCTTCGTGCGCATCGGCGAGGGCGAGCAGGCACGCGCCATCTACGAGGTGGGCCATGCCACGCTGGCCGAGGCCCATGCCTGGTGCGCGTCCCTGCAGCTGTCGGGCGCCAAGGCCGAGATCGCGGGCAAGGTGGTGCGCGAGATCGCCTCGCGCCTGCTGTTCCTCAACGACGTGGGCCTGAGCTACCTGAGCCTGGAGCGCGGCGCGGACACCCTGTCCGGCGGCGAGGCCCAGCGCATCCGCCTGGCCAGCCAGATCGGCAGCGGCCTGACGGGCGTGATGTATGTGCTGGACGAGCCCAGCATCGGCCTGCACCAGCGGGACAACGACAAGCTCATCGGCACGCTGCAGCACCTGCGCGACATCGGCAACAGCGTCATCGTGGTCGAGCACGACGAGGACATGATGCGCGCGGCCGACCAGATCATCGACCTGGGCCCCGGCGCGGGCGTGCATGGCGGCCGCGTCATGGCCCAGGGCAGCTACGAAGAGGTGCGTGCCAACCCCGATTCACCCACGGGCCGCTACCTGGCGGGCACCCAGCGCATCGAAGTGCCTGCGCGGCGCACGCCCTGGCAACCCGTGCTGGAGGCAACGGCCGAGGGCGAGGCCCGGCCAGCGGCCAAGGGCTTCCCGGCCCGCGCCCAGCAGCCCCCCGCCAATCCCGATAACGCAACCGCGCCCGGCGCGCCGCAACTGCAGGCCCTGCGCGTGGTGGGTGCGCGCGGTCACAACCTCAAGGGCGTGACGGCGGACTTTCCCGTGGGCCTGCTGACCTGCGTGACCGGCGTCTCGGGCTCGGGCAAGAGCACCCTGGTCAACGACACGCTCTATACCGAGGCGGCGCGCCAGATCCACCGCGCCGGCGGCGAGGCCGCGCCGCACGACGACATCATCGGCATGGGCCATTTCGACAAGGTCATCAATGTGGACCAGTCGCCCATAGGCCGCACGCCGCGCAGCAACCCGGCCACCTACACGGGCCTGTTCACGCCCATCCGCGACCTGATGGCCGAGACCAACACCGCCAAGGAGCGCGGCTACGGCCCCGGGCGCTTCTCGTTCAACGTGGCCGGCGGCCGCTGCGAGGCCTGCCAGGGCGATGGCGTGGTCAAGGTGGAGATGCACTTCCTGCCCGATGTCTACGTGCCCTGCGACATCTGCAACGGCCAGCGCTACAACCGCGAGACGCTGGAGGTGCAGTGGAAGGGCCGCAACATCTCCCAGATCCTGGAGATGACGGTGGAGGACGCCCATGCCTTCTTCAAGGACGTGCCCACCATCGCCCGCAAGCTGCAGACCCTGCTGGACGTGGGCCTGTCCTATATCCGCCTGGGCCAGAGCGCGACCACGCTGTCGGGCGGCGAGGCGCAGCGCGTCAAGCTGGCCCAGGAGCTGTCCAAGCGCGACACGGGGCGCACGCTCTACATCCTGGACGAGCCCACGACGGGCCTGCACTTCGCCGACATCGCCCTGCTGCTCAAGGTGCTGCAGCAGCTGCGCGATGCGGGCAACACCATCGTGGTCATCGAGCACAACCTGGACGTGATCAAGACGGCCGACTGGATCATCGACATGGGCCCCGAAGGCGGCTCGGGCGGCGGCCAGGTGGTGGCCACGGGCACGCCCGAGGACGTGGCGGCCAACCCGGCCAGCCACACGGGGCGCTATCTGCGGCCCTACCTGGAGGCAGCGGCGGCTCCCGCGCAGGCCAAGCCAGGCCGCAAGAACGCAAAGTGAGGCCGGCCATGGACAGCAGCATCCGTGATTTCGTGGTGGTGGGCGCGGGCATGGCCGGTGCCTCGGTGGCCTGGCAGCTGGCGCGCGATGGCGGCGCCTCGGTGCTGGTGCTGGAGCGCGAATCCCAGCCTGGCTACCACAGCACGGGCCGCTCGGCCGCGCTGTATGAGGAGCACTATGGCCCGCTGCAGGTCCAGGCGCTGACGCGGGCCAGCCGCGCCTTCTACGAGCAGCCGCCGCAAGGCTTTGTGCAGGCGCCCATCCTGGCGCCGCGCGGCGTGCTCTATGTGGGCACGGCCGCGCAGAAGGACCTGCTCGATGCCGCCCATGCCGAGGCGCTCCTGCACTCGCCCCAGGCGCGGCGCCTGGGCCCCGATGAACTCAAGGCCCTGGTGCCCTGCCTGAATACCGCGCTGCTGGTCGATGGCTTTGCGGACGACGGCGCGCGCGACATCGACGTGCACGGCCTGCACCAGGGCTTCCTGCGCGGCCTGCGCCAGTGCGGTGGCGAGCTGCGCTGCGGCGCCGAGGTCCGTGCGCTGGCGCATGACGCAGGTGTCTGGACCGTGGACCTGGCCGACGGCAGCCGGGTGCGTACGCGCTGCGTGGTCAACGCGGCCGGCGCCTGGGCCGATGCGCTGGGCGCGCTGGCGGGCGCAGCGCCCATCGGCCTGGTGCCCAAGCGGCGCAGTGCCTTCACCTTTGCCGTGCCCGAAGGCATGGACGCCGCGCACTGGCCCGCCGTGATCAGCGCCGACGAGGGCTTTTACTTCAAGCCCGATGCAGGCCAGCTGCTGGGCTCGCCCGCCAACGCCGACCCCGTGGCGCCGCAGGACGTGGCGCCCGAGGAGCTGGACGTGGCCACGGGCATCTGGCGCATCGAGGAAGTGACCACGCTGCAGATTCGCCGCCCCTCCCACACCTGGGCCGGGCTGCGCAGCTTTGTGGCCGACGGCGAGATGGCCGTGGGCTGGGATGCTTCGCCTGCGCCGCTGCCGGGCTTTTTCTGGGTGGCCGCCCAGGGCGGCTACGGCATACAGAGCGCCTTCGGCTACAGCCTGCTGGCGCGCAACCTGCTGTGCGGCGAGCCGCTGGATGCGCGCCTGGCCGCGCAGGGCGTGCAGCCTGAACGGCTGTCGCCCGCGCGCTGCCAGCGCGGCTGAGGCTCGGTTGAAGCGTGCCGCTCAGAGCGGCGAGCGCCTGGCAAAGCGCACCACGGTCACGCCCGCGCGCGCCTGGCGCACCGAGGGCATGACCAGCACGCAGTCGCCATAGGGCGTGATCACCGGCTCGCCATCGTTGTCGCCGATCACCGTGCCGGCCTTCTCGAAGCGCTCCAGCCCCGTGAACGGCGCCGTGAAGCGAAAGCCGCTGCTCTTGGCCACCACGGGCGCCGTGACTTCCAGCGCCCACTGGGCCGGTGCGTCGGCCTGCTTCCAGCCGGGCAGGGCGGCGTGCAGCGCGCCGTTGTCGAAGATGGCGGCCACTTCGAGGAAACGCAGGCACTGGTCGTGCGCCACGTCGCGGCTGGCCAGATCGCCGTGGAAGCCGCATTCGATCAGCAGCGAGCGCGAGTCGCCGGCCTCGGCGTCGGGCACGCCGAAGCGCCCGTAGTCGCGCAGCCGCGTGCCGTCCTTGTGGCCGGCATCCACGACGATGTTCGCCGGCGCGCCCATCTGGCGTGCCAGATCGCGGTTGCGCGGCTGCATGCCGGTCAGCAGCAGCGGGGCCGAGGGCTCGTGCATGGAATGCAGGTCCAGCAGCCAGTCGGCCTGCTGCACGAAGGGGCGCAGCGCGGCGGCGCGGCGGCGCTCGCGGGTGCTGCCCTCGTCGATGCGTGCGTCTATCCACTGGCGGTTCATGTCCTCGTCCACGAAGCGCGAGGCATCGTGGCTGGCCGCGTCGAAGCGGTCGAAGGCATCGAGGTTGGCCAGCACCAGGGTCAGGCGGCCGTTGTCCAGCGCCAGGCCGTTGTTCAGGGCCTGAAGCAGCCCGGACACGGCCCAGGCGCCGCAGATCTCGTTGCCGTGCACCAGCGCGGAAATCATCACGTGGCGGCCCGGGCGTCCCGAGTCGAATTGCCACACGCCCTCGGTACCGGTATTGCCCGCGCGCCAGGCGCTCAGGTCGGGCAGGGGAAGGTCAAATTGCAAAGCGTCCATGGCTGGCTCAGTTCTCGATGTGGGCAAACTGGACGATCTTGGTGTACTTGGCGATCTCGGCGTTGATGTACTTGCCGGCATCCGTCTTGGGATCGGCCACCACCGAGCCTGCCTCTTCCATCTTCTTGCGGAACTCGGGCGAGGCCATGGTCTCGTCCAGCGCCTTCTTGACCTTGGCGGCCACGGGTGCGGGCAGGCCCTTGGGCGCCATCAGCGCGAACCAGACGTTGATGTCCACGTTCTTGTACTGGGGCAGCTCGGACAGGGCCGGGATGTCGGGCGTGATGGCCGAGCGCTTGGCCTCCGTCGTGCCCAGGGCGATGACCTTGCCCGCGCGGATCTGGGGCAGTCCCGAGGACAGCACGAACATGCCGAACTCGATGTTGTTGCCCACCAGGTCCGTGGTCAGGGGCGCCACGCCCCGATAGGGGATGTGGGTCATGTGCAGCTTGCCCTGCTCCTTGATCATTTCACCGGCCAGGTGCAGTGCCGTGCCCACGCCCGAGCTGCCGTAGCTGAACTTGCCCGGGTTCTTGGCCACCAGGGCGCTGAACTCGGCGGCTGTCTTGACGCCGGCCTTCTGCGAGGCCACCAGCACCATGGGCTGCGAGCCGATCATGCCGATGGGCGTGAAGTCGCCGATGGAGTACTTGATGCTCTTGTTGATCAGCCGTGCGATGGCCAGCTCGTTGTTGGCGCCCACGAACAGCGTGTAGCCGTCGGGCGTGGCCTTGACGGCCTTTTGCGCCCCGATGGCGCCGCCTGCGCCGCCCAGGTTCTCCACCACCACGGGCTGGCCCAGGCGCGAGGCCAGGCCATCGGCCACGAAGCGGCCCACCAGGTCGGTGCTGCCGCCAGCAGGGTAGCCCACGATCATGGTGATGGCGCGGTTGGGGTAGCTGGCGGCGTCGTCGGCCAAGGCGCTGCCGGTGGCGGCGATCAGCAGGCCGCAGGCCAGGGCGGTGCGGCGCAGGAGGGATTTGCTGGGCATGGGGTTATTCCTGAAATGTATGAGATTGATTGTGCGAAGGACTACCCAGGCATTTGGTGCTGATTCGGCACGAGGTGGAGCCATTGCAGCACCAAAACCCGCTTGTTCCACAGCTCGGTGCGGGTTTGCACCAGGAGGGCGCATGCATGCACCCGTCAGGCGCCCGTGATGTCGCTCCAGAACTGCTCGGCCGCGGGGCCCAGGTGGCGCTTGGGACGGTACAGGCGCACGTCGAAGTGCACTTCCAGGCCCGGGTCGCCGGCCACGGCCAGGCGGCCGGCCTGGCAGTCGCCGCGCACCATGGACCACGGCATCCAGGCCAGGCCCAGGCCGCGCAGCACGTATTCGTAGTGGGCGTCGGCCGAGTCGCAGTCCACGCAGCGGCGCAGGCGCGGCGCCAGCGGATGCCGGGCCAGGTGGTCTTCCACCAGGCGGCCCAGGGCCATGCTGTGGGAGAAGGCCAGGTAGGGCACGGGAGCGACGGGCTGGTGGCTGGCCGACAGCTCGTACAGCGGACGGCCCTGGGCATCGGCGCGGGCCACGGGGACCAGCCTGTCCTGCATCACCGTCAGGTAGCTGAACTGGCGGCCGTCCAGGCGCACGCCAATGGCGGCGTGGTGGTAGACCAGCGTGAAGCTGACTTCGCCGCGCTGCAGCATGGCCACGGTCTCGTCCAGCGTGCGCGTGACCACGCGCAGCTCGGCCGTCTGCAGCACGCTGCCGTGGCGCGTCAGCCAGTCGGCCACGATGGTGCGCGCCAGCGTGCGCCCCGTGGCCAGGGTGATCACGCGGGCCTGGCGCCCGGCCACGGCCTGCAGTTCATCGTGCGACTGGGCCAGCGTGCGCACCAGTTGCTCGGCCGTATCGCGGAAGGCTTCGCCGGCCGGCGTCAGCCGCACGGGGCCGCCGCCGGGCTCGACCAGGGGCGTGCCGGCCCAGGCCTCCAGCGCGCGGATGCGCCGCCCGAAGGCCGGATGGGTGACATGGCGCAGCTCGGCCGCGCGCGTGAAGC
Organism: Delftia sp. ASV31; assembly: GCF_016428765.1. Taxonomy (NCBI): domain Bacteria; kingdom Pseudomonadati; phylum Pseudomonadota; class Betaproteobacteria; order Burkholderiales; family Comamonadaceae; genus Delftia; species Delftia sp. ASV31. The sequence continues at coordinate 48,954 of NZ_JAELTK010000030.1, read as the reverse complement.
TGCGCTCCTGGGCCAGCAGCAGGAAGTCTTCCAGCCATTTGCCTTGCATGGCCGGGCTTCCCTGCCGTCTCAGGCGGCGGCTGCGTCTTGCAGCGTCTGGCGCGTGGCCTGGGCGGCGGTGCGCGCGGCGGCAGCGAAGTTGTCGCCCTGCGATGCATAGAGCACCGCACGCGAGGAATTGATGATGATGGGGCCGCCGCCGATGCGCGCCGCCTTGACCGTGGCCACGGCATCGCCCCCCTGGGCGCCCACGCCGGGAATCAGCAGCGGCAGCGAGGGCGCGAATTCACGCACGCGCTCGATCTCCTGCGGGCGCGTGGCGCCCACCACCAGGCCGAGCTGGCCGTTGGTGTTCCAGGGCCCCTGCGCCAGGCGCGCCACATGCTCGAACAGGTGGGGCTGGCCCGGCAGGTCGGCCAGGCGCTGGGCCTGCAGGTCGTCACCGCCGGGGTTGGAGGTGCGGCACAGCAGGAAGGCGCCCTTGCCCTCGTACTGCAGGTAGGGCGTGATGGAGTCGAAGCCCATGAAGGGCGACAGGGTCACGGCGTCGGCGCCGTAGCGCTCGAAGGCTTCCTTGGCGTATTGCTCGGCGGTGGAGCCGATGTCGCCGCGCTTGGCGTCCAGGATGATGGGCACATGGGGCGCGACGGCGCGCATGTGCGCCATGAGCTTTTCCAGCTGGTCTTCGGCGCGGTGGGCCGCGAAGTAGGCGATCTGGGGCTTGAAGGAGTTCACCAGGTCGGCCGTTGCGTCGACGATGGCGGCGCAGAAGTCGTAGATTTTGCTTGCATCGCCGCGCATGGCCGCAGGAAAGCGGCTGGGTTCGGGGTCCAGGCCCACGCACAGCATGGATTGGTTCTGGGCGGTGGCATTGCGCAGCATGTCGAGAAAGGTCATGGGGCGCGATTTTAGCGATCGGCCCTTCCCGGGGCCTGTCGCCGGGCATCCAGCGGGCCTGGCGGCCCGCGGGCACAATCGGCGGCCTATGCCTGCCTTCACCGCCCGACAAATCCTTTTGCTGATCGCGCTGACCCTGATCTGGGGCATCAACTGGCCGGTGATGAAGCTGGGCGTGCAGCATTTCCCGCCGCTGAGTTTCCGCATGGCCTCGATGTGGGTGGGACTGCCCATCCTGGCGGCCTTCGTGGTCTGGCGCCGCCTGCCGCTGGCCGTGCCGCGCGCCTATTGGCCCCGGCTGGCGCAGCTGACGCTGTTCAACATGGTGCTGTGGAACAGCCTGATCATCATTGCCATCCCCATGCTGTCCAGCGGGCGGGCGGCCATCCTGGGCTACACCATGCCCATCTTCTCGGCCGTGCTGGGCAGCCTGTTCTTCCATGACCGGCTGGCGCCGCGTGCCTGGGCGGGTGTGGCGGCGGCCTTGGCGGGCGTGCTCCTGCTGCTGTGGCACGAGGTCGGCGCCCTGGGCAGCCGCCCCATCGGCGTGGGCCTGATGCTGGCCGCCGCGCTGAGCTGGGCCTTCGGCACGCAGAAGCTGCGCCGCGCCGAGGTGCCCGTGCCCCTGCTGACGATGACGCTGTGGATGGTGGCGCTGACCGCGCTGACGCTCACGGTGCTGGCCTTCGTCTTCGAGCGCCACCTGTGGCACTGGCCCGACGCCCAGGCCACGGGCGCCATCGTCTTCAACGGCGTGCTGGTGCTGGGCTTTGGCCAGACGGTCTGGTTCTTCCTGGCGCGCAGCCTGCCGCCCGTGGCGTCCACGCTGAGCGTGATGATGATCCCCGTGCTGGGCGTGTTCAGCGGCGCCTGGTGGCTGGGCGAGGTGCTGCACTGGCAGGACTGGACGGCCGTGGCGCTGATGGTGGTGGCCATCGCCTCGGTGCTGTGGCCGGCGCGCGGCCGCTGAGGGCAAGCAGGGGAAGGTCGGGAGAAGAAGACGCAGCCTGACTGCGCACACGGGCGCAGTCAGGCTGCAGGGCCTCAGCGTTGCGCCGTGGCCGGGGCGCCCAGCAGGCGCTGGATGTCGATGTTGTTGGGCAGCGCGTAGTCGTGGCTGCGCACGATGCGGCTGTCGTCGGTGCGAACCAGCTTCAGGCTCACATAGGTGTACTTGGCAGCCGCCGAGTACGTGCCCACCAGGACCAGGGCCGCATTGTGGTTGCGGGCGATGTCCTTGATCTCGCGCGACAGCAGCAGCTCGCCCGTGCCTTCCTTGACGTACACATCGCCGCGCAGCTTCAGCTCCTTGACGTTGTAGCCCTTGGCGGACAGCTGGGAGGCGTACAGCTCGCTGAGCGTGCGGCCCAGGGGGGCCGAGCGCGTCAGGTCGTTGACGTTGACCACGGTGGCCACGAGCACGGGCGCTTCGCCCAGTTCCTCGGTGTTCAGGCCCTTGACCAGCTCGTCCACGGCAGCGCGGCTGCTGGCGATGAAGGGGTTGGCTGCGGCCGACTGGTAGGTGGGCTCGCCGCGGCGCGCGGCCGACGATTCGGGCGTGGTCGCGGGAGCGGGCACGGCGCAGGCGGACAGCAGGGCCGCCGCAGCCAGTGCGGCAGGCAGGAGGGGCGTGCGCAGTGTCATTGGCCCACCACCTTCAGGTTCTTGGCGGGGAATTCGGGGCGCTCGTCCTCGGCCGTGAACAGCACGGCGTCGCTCTTTTCGAGGTAGTAGACGTCGGTCTTGCGCGCCAGGTACTGGTTGTTGCGCACCACCGTCGTCGTCAGCACGAGTTCGGGGTTGGGCAGGCGCTTGCCGTGGCGCACGACCTGGGCGCCGTAGCTCACCTGCAGCTGGGCCTGGGCCGGCTGCTGCATGACGGTCACGCCGCTTTGCACGAGCTTGGTGATGATCAGCTCACGAAAGCCCTTGTCGAACTGGCTGGGCTCGGCCGGCAGGGCCACGTGGACTGGCGTGGTGCGCTCGATGCCGGTCTTTTGCAGTGTTTCCAGCGTCTTGGCGACGACATCGTTGGCCACGGAGTCCCAGTGGCCGGCAGCGCCGATCTTGGGCTGGGCCGTGGCTTCGAAGTAGCTGGTCATCGGTGCATTGACGCAGCCCGCCAGGGCCAGGCAGAGGCCCGCCAGGGCCAGGCCGCCAGCGGATTTGAACGATCGCATGGATTTCTCCTCGGTGCGGGGGCGCGCTGCGGCGGATTGCTGCAGCTGCGCAAAGTGTCGATTGTGGCTTCGCCGCGAGGCACTGACAAGAAAGTGCCCCGTATCCGGATGTTGCCGTGCTCAGCCGTTGGCGCGCTTTTGCAGGATCTCGAAGGCGGGCAGGGTCTTGCCTTCCAGCACCTCCAGGAAGGCGCCGCCGCCCGTGGAGATGTAGCCGACCTTGTCCTCGATGCCGTACTTGGCGATGGCGGCCAGGGTGTCGCCGCCACCGGCGATGCTGAAGGCGTCGGACTCGGCAATCGCCTGGGCCACGACCTTGGTGCCGTTGGCGAACTGGTCGAACTCGAACACGCCCATGGGGCCGTTCCAGACGATGGTGCCGGCCTTGCGCAGTTGCTCGGCCAGGCGGGCGGCGGTCTCGGGGCCGATGTCCAGGATCATGTCGTCGTCAGCCACTTCGGTGGCCTTCTTGACGGTGGCGGGCGCGTCGGCCGCAAAGGTCTTGGAGACCACCACGTCGGTGGGAATCGGCACCTCGGCGCCGCGTGCGGCCATGGCGTCGATCACGGCGCGGGCCTCGCCGACCAGATCGGCCTCGGCCAGGCTCTTGCCGATGTTCAGGCCCGCGGCCAGCATGAAGGTGTTGGCAATGCCGCCGCCCACGATGAGCTGGTCCACGTTCTTGGCCAGCGACTGCAGGATGGTCAGCTTGGTCGACACCTTGGAGCCGGCCACGATGGCGGCCAGCGGGCGGCGCGGGTTGGCCAGGGCCTTGGTGATGGCGTCGATCTCGGCCGACAGCAGGGGACCCGCGCAGGCAATGGGTGCGAACTGGGCGATGCCGTAGGTCGTGCCTTCGGCACGGTGGGCAGTGCCGAAGGCGTCGTGCACGAAGATGTCGCACAGCGCGGCCAGCTTGCGGGCCAGTTCTTCCTTGTTCTTCTTCTCGCCCACGTTCACGCGGCAGTTCTCCAGCAGCACGACCTGGCCGGGCGCCACCTGCACGCCGTCCACCCAGTCGGCGACCAGGGGCACTTCGCGGCCCAGCAGCTCGCCCAGGCGGCGGGCCACGGGCGCCAGCGAATCGGCGGGCTTGAACTCGCCTTCGGTGGGGCGGCCCAGGTGGCTGGTCACCATCACGGCGGCGCCGGCCTTCAGCGCCATCTCGATGGCGGGCACGGAGGCGCGCACGCGCGTGTCCTCGGTGATCTCGCCGGCATCGTTCAGGGGCACGTTGAGGTCGGCGCGGATGAAGACGCGCTGGCCCTGGGCCTTGCCCTGGGCGCACAGATCGGAGAAACGGAGAATGTTCATGACGGCGGCGTTGCGATCGGTGGCGATCGCCATGGAATTGAAACGAAAAAGAGGTAAAGCGCGGCCATTGTAGGCGGCGTGCCCGCCCCGGCAGCGGGCGGGCGCACCGGCGATCCGGGGCATCGGGAGCCGCCTGTAATCCGGTTTCAGCCGGGGAGCCGGGCGCTCTCGGCCGCTCTTGGCCGCGCTGCGCCTACCAGCCCAGGCCGATATGCAGTGGCAGATAGACCGCCATGCCAAGCGCGATCGTTCCCATGATGCTGCGCTTGTAAAAAAAATACATGACCGCGCAAGCCAGGGCCGGCAGGCGCGCATCGACCACGGTGGAGATCAACCGGCCGTTGGTCATCACGATCTCGGGCGCAATCACGGCCGCCAGGGCCGCCAGCGGCGCGTACTTGAGGCCGCGCTTGAGCCATTGCGGCAAGGGCACCTCGCGCTCTGGAATCAGGAAGAAGGCGCGTGTGAACAGCGTGATGGCCGCCAGGCCCACGCAGGCCAGCCAGGGCCACAGCCAGGACAGATCCATCAGAGCGTTTCCTTTTCCTTGGTTTGCACGGGCCGGGCGTCTTCGTCCAGCGGCAGCCGGGCATGGCGCTCGCCGCGGGCTGTATCGGGCGGGAGAATCACCGGGCCTGGCTCCCCTTTTTCAGGCGCCTGCAGGGCGCGCAGGCGCTGCTGCAGCGTTTCCGCCAGCAGGCCTGCGGCCACGGCTGCCGCGATGGCCACGAGGATATTGAGCTTGAGCGGCAGCGCAAAGGCCGCCACGGCCGCGCTGGCAGCAACCACGCCTGCCACCCAGGTGGCCCGGTCGTTGAGCATGGACAGCAGCACGCCCATCAGGGCCAGCACGCCCGCAAAGCCCAGGCCCCAGGACAGGGGCACCTGGTCGGCCAGCAGGATGCCCAGCGTGGACGGGATCTGCCAGGCCAGCCAGTTGGTCGATGCGGCGCCCCAGAAATAGGGCAGCTGCTCGGGCTGGGGCCGGGCATCAGGGTAGCGCTTCATGAAGCCCACGAAGATCACGTCGCCGCTGAAATAGGCGATGGCCAGGCGGTGGCGCAGGCGCAGGTGGGCAAAGTAGCTGCGCCACATGCTGCTGAGGATGACGAAGCGCAGGTTCACGCAGATGGCCGTGAACCAGACCACCCACATGGGCGCGCCCACGGCCATCAGCGGCAGCACGGCCAGCTGGGCACTGCCGGCATAGACCAGCAGGCCCATGAACAGCGCCAGGGGCAAGGACATGCCGCTCTTGATCATGGCCACGCCCGTGACCAGGCCCCAGGCGCCTATGCCTAGCGCCGTGCCCGACATGTCGCGCACGCCGGTCATGAAGGCGGGATCGCGCGCAATGCCGCGTGCGCGCTCCACCAGGGGCTGCAGGTTCATGGCGTGCCGCCGCTGGCAGCACCGTCCAGAACGGCTCCTTCAGGCAGATCGAAGCCGCGCAGGAAATCGCCGGCCGCCAGCCGCTTGCCGCCCGCGCGCTGCAGCAGCGTCATGCACAGCACGCCATGGCCGCAGGCCACGCGCACGCCGTCGGCGCCTGCGGACAGCACGGTGCCGGGGGCTGCCGTCCCCACGGCGATGGCGGGGTCGGCGTGAGCCTCCCAGACCTTGATGGATTCATCGCCGTACTGCGTGGCGCCGCCCGGGAAGGGGTTGAAGGCGCGCAGGCGCCGGGCAATGGCCTCGGCATCCTGGCGCCAGTCGATCTGGCTTTCGGCCTTTTCGATCTTGTGCGCGTAGTTCACGCCCTCGGCGGGCTGGGGCGTGCGCGGCAGGCCGCCGCAGGCGCTCATCTCCAGCGCCTCGACGATGAGGCGCCCGCCCAGGTCGGCCAGCTTGTCGTGCAGGCTGGCCGTGGTGTCGTCGGCGGTGATGGGCAGGCGCTCGACCAGGCACATGTCGCCCGTGTCCAGGCCGGCGTCCATCTGCATGATGGTGACGCCGGTCTCGGCATCGCCGGCCTCGATGGCGCGGTGGATGGGGGCGGCGCCGCGCCAGCGCGGCAGCAGGCTGGCGTGGATGTTCAGGCAGCCGCGCGGGGGCGTATCGAGCACCCACTGCGGCAGGATCAGCCCGTAGGCGGCCACGACCATGACATCGGCCTGGGCCGCTTCGATGGCGGCGCGGGCGGCGGCGGCCTCTTCGGGGTATTTGCCGTCCAGGCGCAGGCTGCGCGGCTGGGCCACGGCAATACCATGCTCCAGCGCGCACTGCTTGACGGGCGAGGCCTGCAGCTTCATGCCGCGCCCGGCGGGACGGTCGGGCTGGGTCAGCACCAGGGGGACGGTAAAGCCCGCGGCGAGCAGGCGTTCAAGGGCAACGCGCGCGAACTCGGGCGTGCCGGCAAAAATGACTCTCATGCAATCCAGTAGGGACAGTGGGACGGTGTGCCGGCTCAGCGACGGTCGTCGTCGTTGAACACTTCGTCGGTGAACATCACGCGGCGCACCACGCCGGCGGGGTCGATATGCACATGGGCCTGGCGGCGAATGCCATTTTCCAGAATACGGTAGGTCCAGATGTCGCCGTTGAAACTGTAGACCCTCTCGATCAGCGCAGGCGGGCCGAAGAGCTGACGCACGCTTTCCCGGGTGTCCTCGCCATTGCGCAGGGCGTGGAAGCGTTCGATGGTGAGCGCCTGCTCCACGCGCACCAAGCGCTGGCTGGCGTCGAAATCCATGTGGTAGACCTGCTGGCCCGCAGGCTGCCGGCTGTAGACCAGGCGCGTGCCGCCACCGTCCAGCGGCAGGCTCAGGGTCGGGCGGCCCATGGAGCGCTCGATCTCGGAGCGCGGCGTGCCGGGCTTTTGCCACTCGGGCACGGCGCAGCCGGCAAGCAGCAGGGACAAGGCCAGGGCAAGCAGCGCCCAGGCAACGAGGCCCGCGCCGTCCATCTTCCAGCGCGGCATGAAGCGAAGCGCTGGCAGGTGGGTCATGCGCGTTCTGCCTGTTTCTGCTGCTTGAGCAGCTTGGTCTTGATGCGGTTGCGCTTGAGCGGCGACAGGTACTCGACGAAGACCTTGCCCATCAGGTGGTCCATCTCGTGCTGGATGCAGATGGCCTTGAAGCCTTCGGCCTCGATGATGCGTTCGTTGCCGTTCTCGTCCAGCGCCTTGACCTTGATGGCGGTGGAGCGCTCGACGCCGTCGTAGATGCCGGGCACCGACAGGCAGCCTTCTTCGCCCAGCTGCGTTTCCTCGCTGGCCCAGAGCAGCTCCGGGTTGATCAGCGCAAAGGGCTCGTCACGGCCTTCGGAGACATCGACCACGACCACGCGCTCATGCACGTTCACCTGGGTGGCTGCCAGGCCCACGCCCTGGGCGTCATACATGGTGGCGTACATATCCTGGACCAGCTGGCGAATGCGGTCATCGACCTTGGCAACCGGCTTGGCGACGGTGTGCAGGCGGGGGTCGGGATAGCAAAGAATGGGCAGAATGGACATGGCGTGGTCGGTGAATGTCGTTATTTTCGCCACTTTTCTGCCTGGGCGCAGCGGGACGACGCAATAAGCGTTGCCCTCTCATGGCCTTGCACGCAGAATCTTTGCTGATTTGTAAGACCTGTATGGCCGTTCATGACAAGATCGGTCGTGCCGCAGTGCCTAGGAGGGACGCTGCGTCAGCCACAAGAAGAGGAATTCCATGACTGCATTCGCCACAGCTCGTACCTGGACTGTCGCAACGGCCCTGATCGCTGCGTTCGCAGCGGCCCACGCGCAGCAGCTTCCGGTGACGGCATCGCAGCGCTCGGCCGCCCAGCAGGTGGCCCAGCAGGGCGTTCCCGTGGGCGAGCTGGCGCCCGATGCGCCCGACAGCTATACCGTCAAGCGCGGCGACACGCTGTGGGGCATCTCCGGCATGTACCTGCGCCGTCCCTGGCGCTGGCCCGAGCTGTGGGGCATGAACATGCAGGCCATCGCCAATCCCCACCTCATCTATCCGGGCCAGGTGCTGTACCTGGACAAGCGTGATGGCTATGCCCGCCTGAGCACGGCGCGTCCCATGGGCGACGGTGGCGAGCCCGGTGTGGTGCGCGTGTCTCCGAGCACGCGCAGCGAATCCCTGGCCCAGGCGGCCCTGCCCACGCTGCAGCCCCATCTGATCGAGCCCTTCCTGGCCGAGCCGCTGGTGGTGGATGCCGAAACGCTTCTGCGCGCACCCCGCCTCATCGCCACCACGGACGAGCGCGTGCTCATGGCCAGCGGTGACCGCGCCTATGCACGCGGCACGGCCGAGGCGCCGCTGCGCAAGGGCGAAGGCCTGCCGCGCCAGTACCGTGTCTTCCGCGATGCGGTGGCGCTCAAGGACCCCATCTCCGGCGAGGTGCTGGGCTACGAGGCCAAGTACCTGGGCCTGGCCGATCTCATCGAGGGCGAGACCTCGCTGGAGATCGTGGACAGCAAGGGCGAAAAGCACGAGCAGGCCTCTCCCGCCACGGTGGACCTGTCGCGCGCCAAGACCGAGATGCGTGCTGGCGACCGCCTGCTGCCCGCACCGGAACGAACCTACATGAACTATGCGCCGCATGCGCCGCAGGCTGCCGTGAAGGCCCATGTGGTGTCGCTGTACGGCGACCAGGCCGTGCGCTGGGCGGCCAACAACCAGGTCATTGCCATCAACAAGGGCACGCAGGACGGCATGGACGTGGGCACGGTGCTGGAGCTGAGCCGCCGTGGCGCGCGCATCGTGGACAAGACGGGCGACAAGAAGGAGCAGGTGCAGCTGCCCGATGAACGCAATGGCCATGCCATGGTGTTCCGCACCTTCGATCGCGTCTCCTACGCGCTGATCCTGGAGGCGCGGCGCGGCGTCGAGGTGGGCGACAGCCTGACCTCGCCGGCTCCCTGAGCCCCAGCGGCCTGCCGGCAACGCCATGGCGGCCGCCTTGCAGTCCACCGACCGGCTCGCTCCCGAGGAGCTGTCCGCCTGGCTTCGGCTGCTGCTGACGCCCGGAGTGGGCCGCACCACGGCGCGGCGCCTGCTGGCGGCCTGCGGTGGCGCGCAGAACATCTGGAGCGGCCCTCCAGCCGCCTGGCAAGGCCTGGTGACGGCGGCACAGGCCCATTCGCTGCAGACCGTGCCCCAGCGCCTGGAGCAGCTTGTGGCGGCCACGGCGCAATGGCTGGACCAGCCCGCTTCCGGGCAGTTGCATGCCGTGCTTGCGCTGGGCCATCCCCAGTATCCGCAGTCGCTGCTGCAGACCGAAGATCCGCCGCTGCTGCTGCATGTGCAGGGCAGCGAGCGCTGCATGACAGGGCCGGGCCCCTGGTTCCCCTATCCACAGTCCCTGGCCATGGTCGGCAGCCGCGGGCCGACGGTCCAGGGCGCGGCCAATGCGCGTGCCATGGCGCAGGCGCTGGCCGAGGCCGGCCTGTGCATCGTCTCCGGACTGGCGCAGGGCGTGGATGGCGCTGCCCATGAGGGCGCACTGCGAGCGGTGCTGCGCACGGGCGCCCAGGCGGCGCCCGTCACCATTGCCGTCGTGGGCACAGGCCTGGACCAGGTCTATCCACGGCGCCACATAGGCCTGGCCCGCGAAGTGGCCAGCCACGGGCTGATCGTCAGCGAGTATCCGCTGGGCACCGGCCCCATGGCCGCGCACTTTCCGCAGCGCAACCGCATCATTGCGGGCCTGTCCCAGGGCACGCTGGTGGTCGAGGCGGCCCTGCAATCGGGCTCGCTGATCACCGCAAGACTGGCCAGCGAACAGGGCCGCGAAGTCTTTGCCATCCCCGGCTCCATCCACGCGCCCCAATCGCGCGGCTGCCATGCGCTGCTGCGCCAGGGCGCCAAGCTCGTGGAAACGGCGCAGGACGTGCTCGATGAGCTGCAGGGAACGGCCGTGCGCCTGCCGATTGCCAAGCCCGTACCGGCAGCAGCGGCGGCAGCGGCAGCTGTCCAGTCCGCCCAGGACCATGAGAACGACGCCACCCTGCGCGCCCTGGCCCACGACCCGCTGTCGCTGGACGAGCTCATGGACCGCACAGGCATGGACGCCGCAGCCCTGCAGGCCCACCTGCTGGAGCTGGAACTGGAAGGCCGCGTGGAGCGCCTGCCCGGCGGCCTGTTCCAGCGCCTGGCCCACGCCTGAGCTCAAAAACTGGCGCACTCCAACATCAGGGACGCCGAGCAAGAGCCGCCTCGCGGTGGGGGCGCCTAGCCGAGGGCGTCGTCCCCCTCCCTTGCGAAGCAAGTAGAGAGGCGCCGTGCCACGGGGGGAAGGCGCGTAGCGCCTCAGGGGGAGCTTAGCCTTTCAGGGTTCGCCTGAATCTTCTCCAGCGCATCGCGCGTCGCGCGCACGGTGAGCGCCTCTTCGTCATGCACGGACAGCAGGCCGGACTGCAGGTAGGAGGCCATGCGCCGCAGCTGCAGCAGGTGGCAGGTGCCATCGAGCGCGGCGAACAGGTGCAGCTGCTTGCGGCGGCTGCGCCAGGTGTATTGCACCTGGATGCGCGCGCCGTTGTGGTCCAGCGTGAACCAGCGGCCCGGCTCCAGCGAGGTGGCCCACTCCAGCATCACCGGGTCCACGGGGGTGTTGGTGCTCGGGATGACGTTGAGACCGGCCGTGTCCACGCCCAGGATCATCTCGATGTTCTCGGGCGACAGCGGCATGTCCTCGTCGAGCATGCCGTCTTCGCTGATGTACTGCTCCAGATGGGACAGTCGCTGGGCCATGGCCTCGATGCGGGCCGGTGCGATGGTCGCTGTCTTGGAGACGAAGGCCTCGGCCAGCGTGTCGGTGACCAGCTTGATGCGTGCGGACTGCCCCTCGCCCGTGACGCCGATCAGGGCCAGCCCTTCGCGCAGCGTCTGCAGCAGCGTCGGCAGCGTCTGGATCACGCGCGAGCGTTCCTGGCGCGTGGGCTTGGCGCTGGCGGCCCAGACCAGTTCGCTGGCGGCCTGCTTGAAGCGCATGGTGCGCGCGTCCTTGGCGCCGTGGCGCACGGCGGCCAGGGCCAGCACCTCGGTCCAGGTCTTGAACAGGAACTCGCGGATCTCTTCGCGCACCGGCATGTCGGTGAGCAGGTGGCGCAGCTCGATCGTGTACTGGATGGCCAGGGTTTCCTTTTGCTCCACCTGCTGGGCCACGCTGACGATCTTGGCCTTGTCCTGCGACTGGGTCAGGTAGCGCGCCAGGAAGTCCTCGAACTCGCGCAGCACCAGCACGAAGACCTTCTGGCCGGTCTCCGGGTACTGCTCGATGACCTGGACGATGCGCCGGATCTCCGACTCCAGCGCGCTGCCGCTGATGCTGGAGGCGTCGAACCCCATCACGCACGAACCCAGGCGGTCGATCAGCAGCCTGGCCGGGTGGCGCAGGTTGCTGAAGAATTCCGGCTCGGCCAGGGCCACGCGCAGCACGGGCACCTGCAGCCGGGCAAACCATACGCGCACCGAGGGCGGGATGCGGTCCTCGGTCAGGATGGCCTGGAACATCAGGGCCACGATCTCGATGGTGGCCTTTTCGCCCGAGGTGGTGGCCTTGCGCTTGAGCTCGGCCGAGCGCTCGCGCACCTGGCCCACCAATTGGCCGATGGCGGCCGGGCTGGCATCGATTTGCAGCGTGGTCAGTCCCCGGGCCAGCATCTGCTGGTACTGCGTCTGGGCCACGACGCGCTGCTCCAGCAGGGCCTGGGTCAGCGCGGCCGATGCGGGGGCCTGCTGCAGGCCACCGCCCACGCCGCCCACGCCGGGCACCAGGCCCGGCACGCCCACGCCCGGCTGCATGAGCAGGCGGCGCAATTGGCCCACGACTTCATGGGCGCGGTGGCGTGCGCGCGAAAGTGTTGTCAGGCCCACGGGCATCTGGCCCTGGGGCAGTGCTCCGTTGGGCGGATAGGAGGCGGCAGCGCCCGGCACGCCACCCATCTGCGTGGGCGCATAGGCCGAGGAAGGCTGCGAGGTCGAGGCAGGCGCCGTGGCCGGGCCCAGGCCCATGGCTCGCGTGGAGTGGCCACCCTCGGTGCGCCGCACCCGCATGGCCACGTCCTGCGAACGGGTGACGCCCTGGCCGTCCAGCAGTTGGTGGGCCGCCTGGTATCCGGCCACCAGCAGCGGTGCCAGGGCTGTCTGCAGCAGATCGTTCACGCGCTGCAGATCGCCGCGCTGCAGGCCGCTGGCGAGCCATTGCTCGACCAGATGGCGGCACACGGACTCGCTGCGCAGAATGTCGTCGGATGGCAGTTCCTGGTTTTCGATGGCCTGCATGCGCAGGCGCAGCGTATCGAAGACGGGTGCCGTGGTTTCCCCCATGGCCAGCGCCATGCGGGAGGCCAGGATCTTGTTCTCCACCACATCGTCGCTGAGCAGCTCGAACTGCAGCGCCCCGCGCTGTGGCACGGAGGCCGGTGTGGCCCTGCCCGGCTGCAGTGCGCCCTGCAGGGCCTGCATGCAGGCATTCAGCCAGGCCGTCTGGTGCTGGCGGTAGCTGGACCAGGCCTCGCGACGCTCCTGCATTTCACGTGCGGTGCCCACGGCCTGGGCCTGTTGTTCCATCTGGGCCAGCAGCTGCTGGGCCACGCCGGGAAGGCCCTTGCACAGTCCACGCACCCAATGCAAACGCGCCTGCTGGCCCAGTGAAGACTGGGCGCCAGCAGGCGCGTTGGAAGGGGTGGGCAGGGAGGGCATGCCCGCGAGTGTAAGCCGGTCTGGAGCTAGAACATTCGCTTACACAGTGGCGCCGGCGTTGGGATCGTTGGGGTCCGTGGAAGCCTTGGGCGCCTTGATCAGATCCTCGCGCTTGACGCCCAGCCACATGGCGATGGCGGCGGCCACGAAGACCGAGGAATAGATGCCGAACAGGATGCCGATGGTCAGCGCCAGCGCGAAGTAATGCAGGCTGGGACCGCCGAAGAAGAACATGGACAGCACCATGGCCTCGGTGGAGGCGTGGGTGATGATGGTGCGGCTCATCGTGCTGGTGATGGCGTGGTCGATCACCTCGGTGGTGCTGAGCTTGCGGAACTTGCGGAAGGCTTCGCGGATACGGTCGAAGATCACGACCGACTCGTTGACCGAGTAGCCCAGCACGGCCAGCACGCCGGCCAGCACGGACAGCGAGAACTCCCACTGGAAGAACGCGAAGAAGCCCAGGATGATGACCACGTCGTGCAGGTTGGCGATCACGGCGGCCACGCCGAACTTCCATTCGAAGCGCATGGCCAGGTAGATCACGATGCCCAGCACCACGAAGCCCAGGGCCATCAGGCCGTTGTGCATGAGCTCGTCACCCACCTGCGGGCCCACGAACTCGGTGCGGCGCAGCGTGACTTCGGCGTCTTCCTTCTTGAGCGCCGTGAGCACCTGCTCGCTTTGCTGCGCGGAGGACACGTCCTTTTGCACGGGCAGGCGGATCATCACGTCGCGCGACGTGCCGAAGTTCTGCACCGTGACGTCGCTGTAGCCCAGCTTGGAGACGGTATCGCGCACCTTGGCGATGTCGGCGGTCTGGGTATAGGCCACCTCCATCACGGTGCCGCCCGTGAACTCCACGGACAGGTGCAGGCCGCGCGTGAGCAGGAAGAACACGGCCAGCGCGAAGGTGATGAAGGAGATCGCGTTGAGGACCAACGCGTACTTCATAAAGGGGATGTCTTTGCGGATGCGGAAGAACTCCATGGTCTTCCCCCTTTCAGTTGTTGGCGCCGGAATCGGCGACGCTGGAACCCTTGGCAGCCACGGAGCGCAGCTGGCTGGTGTCTTCCGGCTTCCAGACCTGGCCGATGGAGATGCTCTTGAGCTTCTTGCGGCGGCCGTACCAGAGGTTGACCAGACCGCGCGAGAAGAACACGGCCGAGAACATGCTGGTCAGGATGCCGATGCAGTGCACCACGGCGAAGCCGCGCACCGGGCCGGAGCCGAAGGCCAGCAGCGCCAGGCCCGCGATCAGCGTGGTCACGTTCGAGTCCAGGATGGTGTGCCATGCGTTCTCGTAGCCCGCATGGATGGCGGCCTGCGGCGAGACGCCGCCGCGCAGCTCCTCGCGAATGCGCTCGTTGATCAGCACGTTGGAGTCGATGGCCACGCCCAGCGCCAGCGCCATGGCGGCGATGCCGGGCAGGGTCAGCGTGGCCTGCAGCATGGACAGGATGGCCAGCAGCAGCAGCACGTTGACCGACAGGGCCACCGTGGAGATCACGCCGAACAGCATGTAGTACACGCACATGAAGGCCGCGATGGCCACCAGGCCCCAGACCACGGAGTGGATGCCGCGGTTGATGTTGTCGGCCCCCAGGCTGGGGCCGATGGTGTATTCCTCGATGATCTCCATGGGCGCGGCCAGAGAGCCGGCGCGCAGCAGCAGGGCCGTGTCGTTGGCTTCCGCCGTGGTCATGCGGCCCGAGATCTGCACGCGTCCGCCACCGATCTCGGTGCGGATCACGGGAGCCGTCACGACCTCGCCCTTGCCCTTTTCGAACAGGATGATGGCCATGCGCTTGCCCACGTTCTCACGCGTGATGTCCTTGAAGATGCGCGCGCCCTTGGCATCGAGCACCAGGTTGACCGTGGGTTCCTGGGTCTGGCTGTCGAAGCCGGGCTGTGCGTCGGTGAGGTTCTCGCCGGTCAGCACGACCTGCTTTTGCACGATCACGGCCTGGGCGTTGCGGTCCAGGTAGCGCTCGGAGCCGAAGGGCACGGGACCCGAGCCCAGCTCGGCGCCGCGCGCCTCGGAGGATTCGTCGACCAGGCGCACTTCCAGCGTGGCCGTGCGGCCCAGGATGTCCTTGGCCTTGGCCGTGTCCTGCACGCCGGGCAACTGGACGATGATGCGGTCCAGACCCTGCTGCTGGATCACGGGCTCGGCCACGCCCAGCTCGTTGATACGGTTGTGCAGGGTGACGATGTTCTGCTTGAGCGCCTGCTCCTGCACCTTGCGCAGGGCTTCGGGCTTGATGGATGCCAGCAGCTTGAAGCCGGCGCCATCAGGCTCGGAGGTGGCCGCCAGATCGGGGAACTGGTCGGTGACCAGATTGCGTGCGGCCGTGAGCATGGCCTCGTCGCGCACGCGGATCTCGACGGTGTTGCCGTTGCGCGAGACGCCGCCGTGGCGGATGTTCTTGTCGCGCAGCGAGGTGCGCAGGTCGCCGGCAAAGGAGTCGGCCTTCTTGGTCAGGGCCGCAGCCATGTCCACCTGCAGCATGAAGTGCACGCCACCGCGAAGGTCCAGGCCCAGGTACATGGGCTTGGCGCCGACGGCCGTGAGCCATTGCGGCGAGCGCGACACCAGGTTCAGCGCCACGATGTAGGCCGGGTCGTTGGCATCGGGGATCAGGGCCTTCTGGATCACGTCCTTGGCCTTGAGCTGCTCGTCGGGCGTGTTGAAGCGCGCCCGCACCGAGGTGCCCTCGATGGTCAGCACATCGGGCTTGACATCGGCGGCCTTCAAGGCCTCCTCGACCCTGTGCAGCACCGCGTTGTCCACCTTGATGGTGGCCTTGGCCGAGGAGACCTGCACGGCAGGCGCCTCACCGAAAAAATTGGGCAGGGTGTAGAGCACCCCCACCAGCAGCGCGATCACGATGATCGCGTACTTCCAGACCGGATATCGGTTCATGATCGCGCTCTTCGCTCTTTGTAGACAGCAACGCACAAAAGGGTGTGCTGCCGCCTGCGCGGTCCGCACACCCGCAAGACAGGGACAGCGCTTACTTCAGCGTGTCCTTGGGCAGCACCTGTACGACGGCGCTGCGCTGGATCTGGACTTCCACACCCGAGGCGATCTCGATGTGCAGGAATTGCTCGGACATGCGTGTCACGCGGCCGATGATGCCGCCGGACGTTGCCACTTCGTCGCCCTTGGCCAGCGCCTCGATCATGGAGCGGTGCTCCTTCTGGCGCTTCATCTGGGGGCGGATCATCACGAAGTACAGCACCACGAACATCAGTGCCAGCGGTGCCATGCCGTACAGCTGCGACATGAAGTCGCCACCGGAGGCTGCTGCTGCGGGTGCGGTCTGGGCAAAAGCGGAAGAAATAAACACGGGCAAGACTCCAGGATTGGAAGGTCGAAAAAGGGTCGCTGCGCACGCCGTATGCACGGGCCCGCGCAGGAGAACGGAGCATTGTATGCGTCAGCCCTGACCCACATGGGCTGCCAGGATCTGGCGGCTGCGGGTTTTTCGGCGACGATGGCTGCAACTGGCTGCCATCTGCCGTTTTTAAAGGGGTAGGGCGCGGTTTTTCGTGATTTTTGCGCCCGGCTTGACGGTCCATGAAACGGACCCTGACGGAGCCGCGCCGCCCACACCTTGCGGTGCGGGCGGCGGCAGCGATCTTACAGGAGGCCCCTGGAGCGGGGCGGTCCGTGTGGTTTCAGGCGACGCCGACGGCGGGCTTGCCCGTGCTGCCGGCACCCCGTGACGGTGCGCTCCAGCGTGCCATCAGCGCCTTCCACTTGATGCGGGCCGCTGCCAGGTTGCGCTCCTTGACATGGCCGTAGCCGCGGATGTCCTCGGGAATGCTGGCGATCTCCACGGCCAGCGCCATGCGCTCGGGCGTGAGTTCGGCCAGCAGGCCTTCGATGCACTGGCGGTATTCCTGGATCAGGGCGCGCTCGGTGCGGCGCTCCTGCGTGCGGCCGAAGGGGTCCAGCGCCGTGCCGCGCAGGCCCTTCATCTTCGCCAGCACTTCCATGGCCTTGCGCATCCAGGGACCGTAGGACTTCTTGACCAGATGGCCGTGCTCGTCCTTGCCGGCCGACGACGGCGGCGCCAGGTGGTGGACCACGCGGTAGTCGCCCTCGAACATGCCGGCGATGCGCTGGCTGAAGGCCGCATCGGTGTGCAGGCGCGCGACCTCGTACTCATCCTTGTAGGCCATGAGTTTGAACAGATAGCGGGCCACGGCCTCCGACAGGCGTGTGCCGGAGCCCGCCACGCCGCGCTCGGCGGCATGGACCCTGTCCACGAAGGCCTGGTACTCGGCTGCATAGGCGGCGTTCTGGTAGCCCGTGAGAAAGTCCACGCGCTTGGCCACCATCTCGGTCAGCGAGGGCTTCTTGACGAACTGGATCACCTGGGCCGTCTGGAACAGGGCGCGCACGGCAGCCAGGTCATGGGCGCAGCGGCGGCCCCACTCGAAGGCGGCCTTGTTGTTGTCGGCCTGCACGCCGTTGAGTTCGATGGCGCGCATCAGCGCGGCATGCGACAGCGGCACGCGGCCCTTTTGCCAGGCGTAGCCCAGGATCAGCGGGTTGGTGTAGATGCTGTCGCCCAGCAGCTGCACGGCCACCTGCTCGGCGTCGAAGCTGCCCAGCAGCTCGGGGCCCACGGCCTGGGCCAGTGCGCTGACGCAGCGGTCGTCCGGCGCCTGCCAGTCAGGGTTGGTGACGAAGGCTGCCGTGGGCGAGCCGTGGCTGTTGAGCGCCACGAAGGTGCGGCCCGGCTGCATCACGGACATGGTGGTCGGCGTGGCCGTGACGATGGGGTCGCAGCCGATCACCAGGTCGGCCTTGGCCATGTCCACCTTGGTGGTGTAGATGGCTTCGGGGCGGTTGGCGATCTGGATGTGGCTCCAGGTGGAGCCGCCCTTTTGCGCCAGGCCGGCCGCGTCCTGGGTGATCACGCCCTTGCCCTCCAGGTGGGCGGCCATGCCCAGCAGCGAGCCGATGGTGATCACGCCCGTGCCGCCGACGCCGGCCACGACGATGCCCCAGGCCTGCTCGGCCACGGGGAGCAAGGGCTCCGGGATGGCGGGCAGCATGGACAGGTCGCCCTTCTTCTCCTTCTTGGGCTTCTTGAGCTGGCCGCCTTCGATGGTGACGAAGCTGGGGCAAAAGCCCTTCACGCAGGAGTAGTCCTTGTTGCAGGTGTTCTGGTTGATGCGGCGCTTGCGGCCGAACTCGGTCTCCACCGGCTCGACCGACAGGCAGTTGGACTGCACCGAGCAGTCGCCGCAGCCTTCGCAGACCAATTCGTTGATGACCACGGTCTTGTCGGGCGTGGCCAGCGTGCCGCGTTTGCGGCGGCGGCGCTTTTCGGTGGCGCAGGTCTGGTCGTAGATGATGGCCGTGCAGCCCTTGAGGGTGCGGAACTCGCGCTGGATGCGGTCCAGCTCGTCGCGGTGGTGCACGGTCACGCCCTCGGCCAGCGGCACGCCGTCGTACTTGGCGGGCTCGTCGGTGACGATGACCAGTTTGGCCACGCCTTCGGACTTGAGGCTGTTCATGATCTGCAGCACCGAGTGGCCCTCGGGCCGCTCGCCCACGCGCTGGCCACCCGTCATGGCGACGGCGTCGTTGTACAGCAGCTTGTAGGTGATGTTCACGCCGGCCGCGATGCTCTGGCGTATCGCCAGCAGGCCGCTGTGGAAGTAGGTGCCGTCGCCCAGGTTGGCGAAGACATGGGCGTCCTTGGTGAAGGGCGCCTGGCCCACCCAGGTCACGCCCTCGCCACCCATCTGCGTGAAGGTGCTGGTGGAGCGGTCCATCCACACCGTCATGTAGTGGCAGCCGATACCGGCCACGGCGCGGCTGCCCTCGGGCACGCGGGTGCTGGTGTTGTGCGGGCAGCCGCTGCAAAACCATGGCACGCGGTCGCCCGTGGGCTGGCTCTGGGCCACCTTGAGCGCGGCCTCGCGGGCGTCCAGCACGGCAATGCGCTCGTGCATGCGCTGGGCGATGTGTTCGGGCACGCCGATCTTGGTCAGGCGCTGGACGATGGCGCGCGCGATGAGGGCCGGCGTCAGGTCCGCATTGGGGCGCAGCAGCCAGTCCTGGCTGGGATTGGGCACCGACCATTCGCCGCCGTGCTCATCGCTGAACTTGCCGACCACGTTGGGCCGCACGTCGGAGCGCCAGTTGTACAGCTCTTCCTTGATCTGGTATTCGATGACCTGGCGCTTTTCCTCCACCACCAGGATCTCCTGCAGGCCGCGCGCGAAGTCGCGCGTGATGGTGGCCTCCAGCGGCCAGACCACGTTGACCTTGTGCACGCGTATGCCCAGCTGGCGGCAGGTGTCGTCGTCCAGGCCCAGGTCGGCCAGGGCCTGGCGCATGTCGTTGTAGGCCTTGCCGCTGGCGATCAGGCCGAAGCGGTCGTTGGGACCGTCGATCACGTTGTGGTTGAGCCGGTTGGCGCGCACATAGGCCAGGGCCGCATACCACTTGTAGTTCATCAGCCGCTGCTCCTGCTCCAGCGGCGCATCGGGCCAGCGGATGTGCAGGCCGCCGGGCGGCATCTGGAAGTCCTCGGGCAGGATGATGTTCACGCGGTCCGGCTCCACCGACACGCTGGCCGAGGACTCCACCACCTCCTGGATGGTCTTCATGCCCGACCACAGGCCGGAGAAGCGGCTCATGGCAAAGGCGTGCAGCCCCATGTCCAGGATGTCCTGCACATTGCTGGGAAAGAACACCGGCGTGCCGCAGGCCTTGAAGATGTGGTCGCTCTGGTGGGCGGCCGTGCTGCTCTTGCTGATGTGGTCGTCGCCGGCCAGCGCGATCACGCCGCCGTGCCTGGCCGTGCCCGCCATGTTGGCGTGCTTGAACACGTCGGAGCAGCGGTCCACGCCCGGGCCCTTGCCGTACCACAGGCCGAAGACGCCGTCGAACTTCTTGGTCTCGGGATAGAGATCCAGTTGCTGCGTGCCCCAGACGGCCGTGGCGCCCAGCTCTTCATTGACGCCGGGCTGGAAGACGATGTTGTTGGATTCGAGGTGTTTTTTTGCGGCCCATAGCGCCTGGTCATAGCCGCCCAGCGGGGAGCCCCGGTAGCCGCTGATGAAGCCTGCGGTGTTCAGGCCCGCTGCAGCGTCGCGCTGGCGCTGCAGCATGGGCAGGCGCACAAGGGCCTGCACTCCGCTCATGAACGCACGGCCGTGCTGCAGAGCGTATTTGTCGTCGAGAGTGACCGTCTCCAGGGCGCGGCGCACGTCTTCGGGCAGTGGGGCATTCATGGCTTGTCTCCATCGATGGTCGGCGCCCTGTCATGTCCTGCCCGGAACGGGAAAGAGGCATGCACGGCACTCGTTGTCTGAACCAAATCGCCTTTTTTCAGTGTATTCGTGCTCGTCTGATAGGTCTTTGCTTTCTTTGCGCTGTTTCAAGTATTCTTGGCAAGAATCTTTCTTAAAAACGGTGTTTTGTGCAAACTTTGGACAAATTCGACATTGCCATCCTCGGCCACCTGCAGGCCGATGCGCGGCTGACCAATGCCGAGCTGGCCCAGCGCGTGGGCCTGTCGGCCGCGCCCTGCTGGCGCCGTGTGCGGGCGCTGGAGGAGGCGGGCTTCATCCGCGGCTACCACGCCGACATCGACCGCCACAAGATCGGGCTGGGCGTGCTGGCCTTCGTGCGGCTCGATGCCGTGCGCACGGCCGGCACGCTGACGCTGGAGATGGAGGACGCCATCCGCAAGCTGCCCGAGGTCGTGACCTGCCACTACATCAGCGGCACCGGCACCTTCGAGCTGCAGGTGGTGGCGCGCGACCTGGACAGCTTTGCGCAGTTCGCGCGCAACACGCTGCTGAACCTGCCCAATGTGAAGGACATGCAGACCAGTTTCTCGCTGGGCGAGATCAAGTCCAGCCATGCACTGCCCCTGTCCCAGCTGGGGCCCATGGCGGGCAAGGGCCTGCCGGACCAGTAGCCGCAGGCCGGCGGACTGGCCTATGAAGGTCGCGCCGAAGCGACAGTGTGCTCCTGCAAAAGTAGCGCAAAACGCCTGCCGCGCAAGGCGGTGATCGTGGTTCTTAGTGCAACAACCATTTCTGGCGCCACCCCCGCGTTTGGGCCGAGAATCAGGGGCACATGGCCGCAGAACAAACAACACCAGTCCCCGCCCAGCCGCCTGCCTCTGAATCCGAGCCTTCCACCCCGCCCCCGGCCGAGCCTTCGGGCATGGGGGCGCCGGGCACCCTGATCGAAGACCCGTCAGGCATGACGGCCGCCGACAAGGCGGCTGCCGAGGCCGAAGGCCACAAGACGGCCCAGGCCCAGCAGGGCGTCTGGGCGCCGCTGTCCGGCCCCACCTTCCGCATGCTCTGGCTGATCTGGATGGCGGCCAACACCTGCATGTGGATGAACGATGTGGCGGCGGCCTGGCTCATGACCTCGCTGACCACCTCGCCCGTGCTGGTGGCCCTGGTGCAATCGGCCTCCACGCTGCCCGTCTTCCTGCTGGGCCTGCCCAGCGGCGCGCTGGCCGACATCCTGGACCGGCGCCGCTACTTCATCGTCACCCAGTTCTGGGTGGCGGCCGTGGCCCTGGTGCTGTGCCTGTTCGTGCTGTCCGGCCAGATGACGGCGCACTGGCTGCTGGTGCTGACCTTTGCCAACGGCATCGGCCTGGCCATGCGCTGGCCCGTGTTCTCGGCGCTGATTCCCGAACTCGTGCCCAAGCACCACCTGCCCTCGGCCATGGCGCTCAATGCCGTGGCCATGAACGCCTCGCGCATCATCGGCCCGCTGGTGGCCGGCGCCATCATCGCCAGCCTGGGCAGCGCATGGGTGTTCGTGCTGAACGCCGTGCTGTCCATCCTCTCGGGCATCGTGCTGATCCGCTGGAAGCGCCGCCATGTGGCCAACCCGCTGGGCCGCGAGCGCCTGCCTTCGGCCATGCGCGTGGGCCTGCAGTTCGTACGCGAGTCGCCCCGCATGCATGCGGTGCTGGCGCGCACGGTGTGCTTCTTCCTGCAGTGCACGGCCGTGATGGCCTTGCTGCCCCTGGTGGCACAGCGCCTGCACGGTCCCACCGAGGGCGGCGGCGGCGCCGAGACCTTCACGCTGCTGCTGGCCTCCATGGGGGCGGGCGCCATCGTGGGTGCCATGTTCCTGCCGCGCCTGCGCCAGGCCATGTCCAAGGAAAGCCTGATCCGGTCGGGCTCTGCCGTGCATGCGCTGGCCACGCTGGCCGTGGCCCTGTCGCCCAATGTCTACATGGCCGTGCCGGCCATGATGCTGGCCGGCATGGCGCTGATCTCCACCGCCAACGTGCTGGGCGTCTCGGCCCAGATGGCCTTGCCCAACTGGGTGCGGGCGCGCGGCATGTCCATCTACCAGATGTCCATCATGGGCGGTACGGCGACAGGGGCCGCTCTCTGGGGACAGGTGGCCAGCATGGTGGGCGTGCGGGGCAGCCTCATGGTGGCCGCCGCCAGCGGCGTGGTCTGCATGCTGCTGGTCCAGCGCCTGGTGCGCGACCGCCAGATCGAGGAGGATTTGAGTCCCTCCAAGGCCTTCCAGCGCCCCGAGGTCAACATCCCCGAAGCCGGCCGCGTGGTCGTCACCATCGAGTACCAGATCGACCCCACCCAGGCCGAGGCCTTCCGCGCCCTCATGCAGGAAAGCCGCCGCAGCCGCATGCGCCAGGGCGCGCTGGGCTGGAGCCTGCTGCACAGCATGAGCCATCCCGAGCGCTATGTGGAGCAGATCATCGACGAATCCTGGACCGAGCACCTGCGCCGCTTCGACCGCGTCACCGCCGCCGACGTGGCCCTGCGCGACCGCAAGCTGGCCTATCACAAGGGCAAGGAACCGCCGCGCGTCACGAGGTATTTTGATACCCCCTGAGGCGCTGCGCGCCTTCCCCCTGGGGGGACGGCGCCCTCGCCGCGAGGCGGCTCTTGCTCGGCGCCCCTGGTGTTGGGCCGCGCCAGAGCGAGGGACAGTGGATAGAGGTGTGTCTGCGCTGGCCTTGTGCCATGCGTGGCGAGCCTTGGCGCAAAGGATAAAACCGGCGCACCCCAAAGCGGGGGGCAGCGAGCAAGGGCCGCCCCGCAGCGAGGCTGTCGTCCCCCTCCCTCGCGAAGCGAGTAGAGAGGGGAAGCGGCGTAGCCGCTCAGGGGGTCACCTCAAGTGCGGTGCCTGGCTGGCAAGGCTGCGCGGCCAGAAGGCCCACAGGCGCAGGTTCTGCTTGATGCGGCCGGCCAGGTCGCCGGCTTCGGGTCCCCAGCCCATGAAGTAGTCGGCACGCACGGCGCCGACGATGGCGCTGCCGGTGTCCTGGGCGAATACCAGGCGGTTCAGGGCCACGGTGGGCCCGGATGTGGACAGCCAGACCGGCGTGCCGTAGGGAATGCTCTGCTTGTCCACGGCGATGGAGCGGCCTGGCGTCAGGGCCACGCCCTGGGCGCCCTTGGGGCCGAATTGCAGGTCCAGGCCTTCCAGCGGCTCCTCGCGGAAGAAGACATAGCGCGGGTTGCTCCACAGCATTTCATTGACGCGGCCGGGATTGGCGGCCACCCAGGCGCTGATGCCGGGCCAGGTGGCGTCGCGCACCAGTCCCTGGTCCAGCAGCCAGCGGCCCACGCTCTTGTAGGGCTGGTCATTGGTGCCCGCAAAGGCGACGCGGATCGTGCGTTGCGCGCCTGTGGGCTCGGTGATGTTCAGGCGCCCCGAGCCCTGGATGTGCAGCACCATCGCATCGACGGGGTCGCGCAGCCAGGCGATGGCGCGGCCTGCCAGGGCCGCCTGGGCCTCGGGCATCGTCTCGATCTGCTGGCGCGAGAACCAGGGCTTGCGGCTGCCGAAGCCGGCGCCGGCCGGCGTCTTGTACAGCGGCACGTTGAAGCCGTCGCCCGGCAGGCGCCGTGCCTCGAACAGCGGCTCGTAGTAGGCGGTCAGCATGCCGTCCGGGCCACCGCCCAGCGCTTCGATGCGGTAGGGCTGCAGATTGGCCATGAGCCAGGCGCGCTGCTCGTCGCCCGTGGCAATGCTCAGCTGGCGCACGTCCCGGCACAGGCCCGCGAAGACCGAGCTGGGCCGTTCGCAGTTCTTGAGCCAGGCATTCCAGGCTTCGTGCAGGGCGTCTTCCTGCAGGCCGGGCAATTCGCTCCAGTCGGCTGCGATCCAGCGGCTCTTGGTGGGGGTGCTGGTGACCAGCGGGGGCCTGGGTGTCACGGTGACCGGGCCTCCCGGCTGCAGGTCGGGCACGGGCGAAGGGTCATAGACCGGCTTGGTGGTGGTCGTGCAGGCGACCAGCGTCCCTACAATCAGCGCCATCGCGGCATGGCGCAGGAGGTGGAAATTCATGGGGTTGATTTTGCTCGAAGCACTGCTGGCCTTGGTGATTCTGGTCGCTATTGTGTGGTGGACCATGTTCTCCGGGCGCCGCAAGGGCGAGTTGCCCGTGGACACGCCACGGGATTCGCATCCGTCTCCAGACAAACCCTCCCCCGGGCAGGATCGCAGCGGCCCGTGACGGCCGTGGAGGCAGCCTCGCGGAGCGGGCGCCGTCCTACGGGTATGCCCTGCCCGCACTGATAGGCTGTGCGCAGCCTGCTTTCCACAATGGGGACCCTGGCGCTACCGCACGGTGCGTTCCCAAGATTCAAAAAGGAGTTTCCCATGCGCAAGCACATCGTTCTGGCCGCCGCAACGGCTGCCGCACTGTTCATCTCCGGCTGCGCGAACATGAGCGACACCCAGCGCCGCACGGCCACGGGTGCTGGCGTGGGCGCTGCAGCCGGCGCCGTGCTGGGCGCGGTCACCGGCGGCAGGGCCGGCACGGGCGCCGTGATCGGTGCCGGCGTGGGTGCACTGGGCACCTACATCTGGTCGCAGAACATGGAAAAGCAAAAGCGCGAGATGGAGCAGGCCACCCAGGGCACGGGCGTGAACGTGAGCCAGACGGCCGACAACCAGCTCAAGCTCGACATTCCCAGCGACATCTCGTTCGATACCAACCGTTCCGACATCAAGGGCAACTTCGCCCCCATCCTGGACCGCTTCGCCGAAGGCCTGCGCAACAACCCCAATGCCGAGGTGCGCATCATCGGCCACACCGACAGCACGGGCTCGGACGCCATCAACAACCCGCTGTCGCTGGACCGCGCCAACAGCACGCGCAACTACCTGACCATGCGCGGTGTCTCGGGCGCTCGCATCGCCACCGAAGGCCGTGGCTCGCACCAGCCCGTGGCTTCCAACGACTCGGCCAGCGGCCGCGCCATGAACCGCCGCGTGGAAATCTTCGTGGGCGAGATCCCGCAGCAACAGCAGCAGCCCCAGTATCAACAGCAGCCCCAGTACCAGCAGCCGCAATACCAGCCCCAGTACCAGCAGCCCCGCTGATCCCGGCTCTGGCCCGGATGCAACGCCCCGCAACGCGGGGCGTTTTTGCGTGTGCGGCCACCTGCCTTGCCCTATGCTGGCACCCATCCATCAATGGGGAGTCGTATGAGTGAAGCAAGCACAGCAGGCATGGCCGACGTGGTCAGCCCGCTCGACAAGGGCCTGGGTGCGCTGTCGGCGCCCTGCGCTCCGCAGGACGCCGCAGCGCAGGGCTGGAACCTGCTGCGCGAGGATCTGGGCCTGCCGGCCGCCGTGCTCTCGCAGTCGCGCCTGGCGCACAACCTGGCCTGGATGCAGCGCTTTGTGGACGCCTACGGCGCCAAGCTCGCGCCCCACGGCAAGACGACCATGGCGCCCCGCCTGTTCCGCCAGCAGATCGATGCGGGCGCCTGGGGCATCACCTTGGCAACCGCCCAGCAGACACGCGTGGCCCATGCCCATGGCGTGCGCCGCGTGCTCATGGCCAACCAGCTGATCGGACGGCGCAATATGGCCGCCGTGGCCGAGCTGCTGGCCGATCCCGGTTTCGAGTTCTTCTGCCTGGTGGACTGCGCCGAGCAGGTCGAGCAACTGGCGGCCTTCTTTGGCGCGGCGGGCCAGTCCGTGCAGGTGCTGATCGAGCTGGGCCCGCCCGGCGGGCGCACGGGAGTGCGTTCCGATGCGCAGATGCAGCCGCTGCTGGACGCGCTGGCAAGGGCTGGCGCGGCCGTGCGGCTTGCCGGCATCGAGGTCTACGAGGGCGTGCTCAAGGAAGAGGATGCCATCCGCACCCTGCTGCGGCGCGCCGTTCACTGGCTTGAGCGGCTCGCAAGCGATGGACGATTGCAGCGCAGCCCGGCCGTGCTCACGGGGGCCGGCTCGGCCTGGTACGACGTGGTGGCCCAGGAATTCGGCAAGGCCGACATTGGCGGCCCCCTGGATCTGGTGCTGCGCCCCGGCTGCTATCTCACGCATGATGCGGGCATCTACCAGGCAGCGCAGCAGCGCATCGACCAGACCAACCCCGTGGCGCAGCAGATGCGTGCCAGCCTGCTGCCTGCGCTGCAGGTCTGGGCCTATGTGCAGTCACTGCCCGAGCCTGGCCGCGCCATCGTGGCGCTGGGCAAGCGCGATACCGCCTTCGAGGCTGTGCCGCCCCGGCCCGCGCTGCGCTACCGCCCCGGTGATGCCGCGCCGGTGGCCGCACCGCCCCATTGGGAGGTCACGGCCATGATGGACCAGCATGCTTTCCTGAAGGTGGCCGAGGACGATGGCCTGCGCGTCGGCGACATGCTGGCCTTCGATATCTCCCACCCCTGCCTGACCTTCGACAAATGGCGGCAGATGGCCGTCGTCAATGACCGCTATGACGTGGTGGACGTGATCGCCACGTATTTCTGAAGGAGTCAGCCGTGCGTGCGCAGCAGGTTGGCCAGTTCCACGGCCGACTTGACCTGCATCTTGTCGAAGACGCGCGCGCGGTGGACTTCGACGGTGCGCACGCTGATGTCCAGCTGGTCAGCGATGAGCTTGTTGGGAATGCCCTCCACCACCAGCCGCATCACGTCGCGCTCGCGCTCCGTCAGTTCGTTGAAGCGTGCACGCACGGCCTCGCGAGCGCGGGTCTCGGCCTGGTGCTGGGCTGACAGTTCCAGCGCCTGCTCGATGCGGTCCACGAGCGCGTTGTCCGAAAAGGGCTTCTCGCAGAAATCGAAGGCGCCGCGCTTGACCGTGTCCACGGCCGTGGGCACGTCGGCATGGCCGGTCAGGAAGATCACGGGCATGCCCGCGATCTGGTTGCGCTCCAGCATGAGGTTGAACAGCGCCAGCCCGCTCATGCCGCCCATGCGCATGTCCAGCAGCAGGCAGCAGGGATTGCGTGGCGGCGGGCGCGACTGCAGCATGGCGTCGAAGGCCTCTGCGCTGTCATAGCATTCGCTGAGCAGGCGGCGCGAGCGCAGCAGCCAGGCCAGCGCTTCGCGTACATCGGTGTCGTCATCGACGATGTAGACGGTGGCGTCGGGTACAGGTTCCATGGGCCTATTGTTCCATCTATGGTTCCACCTGTGCCGGGTTGTGGGTCGGCAGCGTGAAGGCGAAGACGGTTCCGCGCGGGCTGTGCGGGCTGTGCTGCAGGTGGCCGCCATGCTGTTCGACCACGGTGCGGCACAGGCTCAGGCCCAGGCCCATGCCCTCGTTGCGCGTGGTGAAGAAGGGCGTGAACAATTGCTCCGCCACATGCTTGGGGATGCCGCTGCCGCAGTCGATGACGGCGAATTCCACCCAGCTGCGGCGCGTGCTGGCGGCCGCACGCCGCACGCGCAACTGCAGTTCGCGGTCCACGGTCTCGGGCGAGTCCATGGCCTGCATGCCGTTGCGCGCCAGGTTGAGCAGCACCTGCTCGATCATGGTCGGATCGCAGAGCACGGGCGACAGGCCGGGCTCGATATCGGTGGTCACGCGCACGCCCAGGTTGCGCGCCTGCAGGCTGACCAGCGGCAGCACGGCGTCTATGAGTTCGGCGGCACCTATGACTTCGCGTGACTGATCGCGCCGCCGCACGAAGTCGCGCACGCTCTTGATCACGCGGCCTGCACGGTCGGCCTGGAAGCTGATGCGCTCCATGGCCATGCGCAAGTCCTGCAACTGCTGGCGCAGATGGGCTTCGTTGCCGGCGCTGCCTGCCGCACCGTCGTCGCTGCCCAGCATGTTCAGCGATCCCGTGGCGTAGCTGGAGATGGCCACCAGCGGCTGGGTGAGTTCATGGCTGAGCAGCGACGCCATTTCGCCCACGGTGGCCAGGCGTGCCGTGGCCTGCAGGCGCTCCTGCGAGGCGCGCGAGATCTCTTCCATGCGCTTTTGCTCGCTGATGTCGATGAAGGCGCTCATCCAGCCCGTGTGCTGGCCCTGGGCGTTGATCAGCGGCGCCTCGAAGATCAGCACCGGAATGCGTGTGCCGTCCTTGCGCATGAAGATGCTTTCGTGGCCCTCGCGCGGCGGCGGTGCGTTGCCGGACAGGCGGTTGTCGCGCCGGCGCGCGTAGATTTCGGCGCGCTCGGGCGGCCAGTAGGGCGCGATGCTCAGACCCAGCAGCTCCTCGGCCGTGAAGCCCACCATGTTGCAGAAGGCCGGATTCACATAGCTGATGCGGCCCTGCAGGTCGCGCGCGCGCAGGCCCGTGACCAGCGAGTCCTCCATGGCCTTGCGAAAGGCCAGCGCATCGCCCAGGTCGCGCTCGGCACGCAGGCGGCGGCGGTTGTCGCGCACCAGCACGGCGACCACGGAGACCAGTGCAATGGACATCAGCGTCACCAGGGCCGTGAGCACGTTGGGGAACACGCTGGGCGCGCGGTGCCAGCTGTCCATGCGCAGCACCAGGGTGCTGCCGGGCAGGTCCAGCAGCTGCTGCGCCGTGAACATGCGCGTGCCGCGCCAGGAGGCGCCCAGCAGGGCCAGGCGCGTGCCGTCGGGCTCGGTGAAGGACACTTCCTGGGTGCGCGGCAGGTTCTTGCTGACCTGGGTGATCAGCAGGCTTTGCAGGCTGTAGGTGCCGATGACGAAGCCGATGATGTGGCCGCTTTGCGTCAGCGGCAGGCAGACCTCCATCATCTCCGTGCCCAGGCCCTCGGCCAGCAGCTGGAAGTAGCTGGGCGAGTAGGCGGGGCCGTTCAGGCGGCGCGCGTGGGTGCAGGTCAGCACGGCCTCGGGGTGGGTGTTGTTCGTGCGCAGCTGGTCTTCCCACTGCACGTTGCGATAGGGGGTCTCGGCATGGGAGCGGATCTGCAGCCCCGCGTCGCGCCACTCGATGCGCATCAGCTCGCGGCGCACCTGCAGCAGCTCGGCGGCGCGGGTCTTCCATTCGGCGGGCTCGTTGTCGGGCGCGTTCAGCGCCTGCAGGTCCTGCAGGTTGCGGTTGAGCGCTGCGCGTATGTCGGCCACGGCATTGGCCGTGTCGCGCTCCAGCTTGTCCTGGACCTGGGAGGCCTCGTAGCGCCCGGCCAGCCAGACCATGGTGACGAGCATGCTCAGGACCAGGGCGACCAGCAGGCTCCACAGCGACCAGCGGCGCCAGGCCGTGCGCCAGCGGCGCCAGGGCCAGCGGCCTTCGGGCGTGGGCGACATCGGTGACATGGCCGGCATGGGCGGGTGCGTTGGATTCACAGGACGCGGTGCTCCAGGGCCGGCAACTGGCGGCGCACATGCGCCAGGCGCTCGCGCTTGATCTCGCCCAGCACCACGCCGGCGCCCTCGGCCTGCTGGGCCAGCACCATGCCCCAGGGATCGGCCAGCAGGC
Organism: Delftia sp. ASV31; assembly: GCF_016428765.1. Lineage (NCBI taxonomy): Bacteria > Pseudomonadati > Pseudomonadota > Betaproteobacteria > Burkholderiales > Comamonadaceae > Delftia > Delftia sp. ASV31. Next base: position 19,267 of record NZ_JAELTK010000030.1, on the reverse strand, counting down.
TGTGGCCCCAGGTACGGCGGCCGTTTTCATGGTGGCCGCCCTGGGCGGGCGCCAGCAGGTAGGCCTGGTTCTCGATGGCGCGGGCGCGCAGCAGCACTTCCCAGTGCGCCAGACCCGTGATGTGGGTGAATGCGGCGGGCACCAGCAGCAGGTCGGCGCCCTGCTCGGCAAGACGGCGGTACAGCTCGGGAAAACGCAGGTCGTAGCACACGCTCAGACCCAGGCGCCAGGTCTCGCCCTCGCGCGAGGTGATGTCGCAGGTCACGGGCGTGTGGCCCGCCTGGACCACGGCGGCTTCCGTGTAGCGCTCGCGTCCGTTGTCGTAGTGGAACAGGTGGATCTTGTCGTAGCGTGCCACGCATTCGCCCTGGGGCGAGAACACCAGCGAGCTGTTGAGCACGTGGGCATCGTCATCGGCCACCAGGGGCAGGGTGCCGCCCACGATCCACAGCTGCAGCTCGCGTGCTGCGCGGCGCAGGAAGTCCTGGATGGGGCCTGCGCCGAAGCTCTCGCGGTAGGCCAGCTTGTCGGTGTCGCGCAGGCCCATGGCGCAGAAATACTCGGGCAGGGCCGCGAGTTCGGCCCCCTGGTCGCGCGCCTGGCGCAGCAGTGCCAGCGCCTGGTCGAGGTTGGCGCGCACATCGGGTTCCGACACCATTTGCAGGGCTGCGATTTTCATGGGTTCTCTCCTGAAGAAGCGGGCTCGGTGGCGCCGGAGGGCGTGCTGGCGGGGCTGCTGGCGGCAGGATCGGAGGGTGTCGTGGCCCGGCGCCGCGGCAGGGCCGTGACCTGGGGCTCGTCCCAGCTGCCGTCGATGCGGAATTCCTTGGTGGCCGCCGCGATCAGAGGGCCGCGCAGCAGCACCTGCGCCAGGAAGCTGCCCAGGCCGACCACGGGATTGATGGCCGTGGCCACCAGGGAGGCCGTCATGGCATTGATCTCGGGCACCACCACCACATGCAGATTCTGCGTCTCCTGGACCAGGTCGGCCGTGCCCTCCATCAGCACGGCGGCGTTGACGCCCTTCATCTGCATGTTGTTGGTGCGCGCCACGCCGTCGGTGATCTGCACGTCGCCGCGCATGAAGTCGAAGGCGAAGCCGTTGCTGAACACATCGCGGAAATCCAGGGTCAGCCGGCGGGGCAGCGCCTGCAGGCTGAGCACGCTCAGCAGCTTGGCCAGGCCCGGCTCGGCCTTGAGGAACTGGCCGGTCTGCACATCCAGGTGCATGGAGCCAGAGAGGCTGCGGAAGTCGGGCGTGATGGGCGAGCCCGTCCAGCCCGCCGATCCCTGCAGCACGCCCTTGCCGTTGCCCACCACGCCAGGCATATCGAAGCGCGTGAGCAGCTTGCCCACGTCGCGCAGGTCCAGCTGGAACTGCAACTGGCTGCGTCCCGGGTGCTCGGACTGGCCCTGGGGCAGGCGCCACTGGCCGCTGGCCGTCAGCGTGGCCTCGGGCGTGGCGATGTTGAAGCGCGACAACTGCCATTCGCGCGCCGCCGCATTGCCGGGAACGGGGCGGTTGCGGGCCTCCACTTCCAGGCGGCCCAGGGCGTGGCCTGACAGGTGCATGTCGTCCACCACGATCTGCAGGGCCGGCAGCTGGCGCGGCCCCTCGCTGAACAGGGCGTCCACGCGGTCGGATTTGGCCTCGGGCACCGTCAGGCGCGACAGCCGGGCCACCAGCTGCCCTTCGGGCTGGGCATCCGTGCCTTCGCGAAAGCCCACGTAGCCGTCAAGCTCCTGGGAGGCGAGGTTGCTGTGCCACGAGCCGCCATCGCGCGAGATGCCCGCCACCACGTCGTGCAGCTGCCGCCCCTTGGCCTGCAGCTGCTTGACGCGCAGGGTCAGCCGGTCGGGGAGGTATTCGCGCGCAGGGTCCGCGGCATCGGCGGGCTCCGGCTTGGCGCCGCTGGACTGCGGCGCCAGTGCCAGCCAGTCGTCGAGATTGAAGAGCGGCAGCTGCACGTGGGCCTGCACGCCCTGGCCCGAAGTGGAAGCCGTGCCCGCTTCCTGGCCGATGAGGATGCTGCCGTGCAGCACACGGCTGTGCTTGCCACTGATGTCGCGCTCATAGAACACCGAGCCCGTATCGCCCAGTTGCACGCTGATCTGGTCGCGCAGCGGGGCATCGGGCGAGGTGAAGCTGGCGGGTGCGAGCTGGTGGCTCACGTTCAGTGGCTGGATGGACTCCGCTGCCTTGCCCAGCGGGGCGGGCAGGTTGATGCGCATGCCTTGCAGGCTGGACTGGACCTGGATTTCGGGTGTTCCGCGCCGCACCTTCAGCAGCAGGGAATAGGGCGACTGGCCTTCGGCATGGCGGGCCAGGTCGGCCACCCAGCCCAGTTCCCTGGCATCGCGCAGCCCCTGTGCCGTGGCCGTGCCCTGCACACGCACCTTCACGGAGGATTCGGTGGCCGGCGCATTGCGCGCCAGCGCCTGCATGCCGCCATCGGCGCGCAGCTCACCGCCCAGCGCGCGCGCCTGCAGGCCGGCCAGCGAGAAGCCGGTTTCGGAGAACTTGACGGCCCCGCGCAGCTGACTCAGATGGGGCGTCTGATCATCGAGCTGCAGGGAGTTGCCCGCCAGCGTGACCTGTCCAGACACCTTGCTGCGGTCCAGGTGGTCGATGGGCAATTGCAGCTGCAGGGCCAGTTGCGCGGCGCCCGTGGCCTCGCTGCCGTCCAGAACGTGCCCGGTCAGCGCCGACAGGGCCGAGGTCTTGACCACGCCCAGCATGTCGGCCAGCGGGCCCTGGCCCTTGGCGGTCACGGCCACCTCGGTGTGGCCCAGGTTGGGAATGCTGGCCTGAATATCGCGCATCTGCAGCTGCGGGTAGCCCGCGAACTCGCCGCGTGCATTGCGCACGGCCATCGACGAGCGGTCGAAGACCAGCTCGCCCGACAGATCGACCAGGGCCGGCCAGGGCACCTCGCCATGCGTGAGCAGATGGGGCGGCACATATTCATAGTGCACGTCATGCAGCTTGGCAGCGATATGGAACTCGCCCTGGCTGGGCTTTTCGGCCGGCACGTGGTCCAGGTGGCCGCGCACCTTGAAGTTCACCGTGCTTGCGCGCCCGGCGTGGATGGCTTCTCGCACGTAGTGGCGCGCGTCGGCGGGGATTTCCAGCGGAAGGTAGCGGTGCACGCGCGTGCCGTCTGCGTTGCGCAACTGGCCCTGCAGGTCCAGCACGCCCGGAAAGCGCGGGTGCTTGTCGCTGCCGTCGCCGGTGTGCCATTGCGCACGGGCCTCGCCCTCGGTGTCATCGTTGGCAAAGCGCAGGCTGGGCACCTGCACGCTGATGGCCTGTCCGCGCAACTGCCAGCGCAGGCTGGCCTGCAGGCGGTGCAGAGGGATCTCGGGTTGCTCGAAGACGCCAGGAAAGGACAGCGCGGCCGGCTGCTGCCCCGTGCCCTCCATCTCCAGCTGGGCCTGTCCGCCGTCCTGGTCCAGCGAGAAGCGCGCGTTCAGGCCCTTGATGCCGGGCATGCCCGGCTTCGTGGGGCCTTCGGACGATGCCACTCCGTCGATCGACAGCTGCTGCAGCTCGCCGCTGGCCTTGTACTGCTGCACAGCCTGCAGCGGGCCGCGCCAGCTTGTCTGGAACTGGCGCAGTTGGCCGGCCGGGGCCATGTCGGCCAGATGGCGCTGCAGCTGCTCGGGCAGCGGCAGGCGCTGGCCCAACTGCGCAAGGATGGCCAGGTCAATGCCATCGGCCTGGAACTCGCCCTGCTCGCCCAGCGCCCCCTGCGTGCTGGCGCCCGCAGGGTTGTAGCGCGCGCGCAGGTTGCCGGCAGGCCAGTGCAGGCCGTCACCCGTGGAGAACTCCAGGTTCTGCGCGGCGAAGCGCCAGCCATCCTGGTGCTGCACGCTCAGCCGGCCCGTCAGCGCCTGCAGTTGCAACGGCTCCAGGTTCTCGCGCCACTGCAGTTGCAGGGCATTCACCGCCACATCGGCCATGGCACCCACGGGCTGGCCCTGGCGCAGGTCGATCCAGGCGCGCAGTGCGCCCCGGCCCTGCTGCACGCGCAGGTCGGACGTATCCATGTACTGCCCGAGCCGGGACAGGTCGATCTGCGTGAACATCGCATGGGCCTGTCCGCTCCAGCGCTGCCAGTTGCCCTCGTGCGTGGACAGCAGCGGCTCGCGGAACAGGCCGGCAAGCATGAAGCGCTCGCCCCAGCCTTCGGGCGGCGTGGCATCCAGGCGGATTCCGTGGCTCCAGCCCTTGTTGCGCAGCACCAGGTCAACATCGCGCAAGGCCAGCGGCGGTGCCTGGCGCATTTCGTCCACCCACAGCAGGCTGCCGCCACGCAGGGCCAGCTCGGTCTGGGAAAACAGCCAGTCGGCGGCGGCATTGTCCCCGCCCGATGAAGGGCTGATCTCGATGCCGGCCACGAAGACACGGCCATCGGCCGCGCGGCGGACCACGAGTTCGGGGCGGTCGATATAGATCTGCTCCACGCCCAGGCGCATCAGCGAGCGGGCCGAGACGGCCACCACCACGCTGGGCAGGCGCAGGGCGTCCGCGGTGTGTTCTGGGTCTTCGACCACCACGTCGCCCAGCTCGAACCGGGGGACCAGTCCCTCGCTGCGGGCCGTGATGCTGCCTATGCGCACGGGTAGGCCCAGCGTGCGTGAGGCCAGGGATTCCAGCTGAGGACGCCATTCGCCGATTCGCGGCACAATCCAGCCATGGAGCACCCCCCACACGGAGCCCAGGACCAGCCAGAAGGCCAGGACCAGCCCCAGTGACCACCGCGCAAGGCCGGCCATCCAACGGGTCAGGCGTGTGGGGTGCGGTTTCGGTTCGATCATCGGCGGCATCAGCTATGACGGGAATTATGACCGGCACCCTCGGGGACCGGACGGTAACCAAGGGTTGCTGCGATCCCTCTGCGCGTGAGTGGCCGCTTCTTTCGCGTTCCGTATGCAATCCTCAGAGCACGCAATGGCAGACACGGCCTTGAATGTCCCCGCACAGGCCGCCTATTCCCGTTTCCACCAACGGCTGCATCGTCGCTATGGCGACGAGTTGAGCCTGTTGCCGCCGGGCCCGCCCGAGCGTGCCTCCATGGAGCAGGCCCTGACGGCGCTGCTGGAGCGCGGGCTGGACCTGTCGGCCGCGCTGCGCGTGCTGCGCCAGCTGGTCATGGAGCGCACCATGGTGCTCGACTGCGAGCAGCAGGCGCCGCTGGCCGTGGTCACGCGGGCCGTTACCGAGCTGGCCGAGCTGGCGCTGGAGCGCGCCTGCATCCAGGTGCGCGCCGAACTCGATGCGCGCCATGGCGCACCGCAAGGCCCCGAGGGCCGGCCCGTGCAGCTGTGGATCATCGGCATGGGCAAGCTGGGCGCGCGCGAGCTCAATGTCTCCAGCGACATCGACCTGATCTACGTCTACGAGCAGGACGGCGACACGGCCGGCCTGCCTGACGGGCGCGGCGTTCTCTCCAACCATGAGTACTTCGCGCGCGTTGTCAAAGGCATCTATGGCCTGATCGGCGACACCACCGAGCACGGATTCGTGTTCCGAGTGGACCTGGCGCTGCGGCCCAACGGCAACTCGGGGCCGTCGGCTGTCTCGCTGGCCTCGCTGGAAGAGTATCTGCAGACCCATGGCCGCGAATGGGAGCGCTTCGCCTGGCTCAAGAGCCGGGTGGTGGCGCCCATGGACAGCGTGCGCTCCACGCAGGTGCAGGCGCTGCGCGCCGTGGTCCTGCCCTTCGTCTTTCGCCGCTATCTGGATTACGCGGTCTTCGATGCGCTGCGTTCGCTGCACCGCCAGATCCGCGAGCATGCGGCGCGGCGCAGCGCGGGGCATCCCGGCCGCTCCAATGACGTCAAGCTCTCGCGCGGCGGTATCCGCGAGATCGAATTCACCGTGCAATTGCTGCAGGTGGTGCGTGGTGGCCAGTTCCCCGAGCTGCGCTGCCGCCCCACGCTGGAGGCGCTGGGGCGCCTGGCGCGCGCCGGCCTCATGAGCCAGGAAGTGGCCGACGCCCTGGGCGCGGCCTATACCTTTTTGCGCCGTGTCGAGCACCGCATCCAGTACCTGGACGACCAGCAGACCCATGTGCTGCCCACGCGCGATGACGACCTCGAGTGGATTGCGCGCACCATGGGCTTTGCCGATACCTGCGCCTTCCTGCACCAGTTCGACGCCCACCGCGAAAAGGTGGCCGAGGAGTTCGACACCCTGCTCGGCGGCTCGGCCCCGCCGCAATGCAGCGCGGGCCGATGCAACGGCGCCCGCAGCCCTGCCCAGGGCGGAACGCCGCGCGAGATCGATGGACTCATGGAGCAGCTGCCGCCCGCCCTGGCCGCCCACGTGGCCGACTGGCGCGGCAACGCCCGCATCGCCAACCTGCGCGACGAGGCGCGCAGCCGGCTGTTCCGCCTTGTGCAGCGCACGGCGCAATGGGTGGCCGAGCGCAGCGTGCCCGAAGACGCCGCAGTGCGCTTTCTGAACTGGCTGGAGCCGCTGCTGCGCCGCGAAAGCTATCTGGCCCTGCTGCTGGAGCGCCCTGCCGTGCACGAGCGGCTGCTGGACCTGCTGGGCGCGGCGCGCTGGCCCGCGCGCTACCTGCAGCAGCACCCGGGCGTGATCGACGAACTGGCCAACGACGCCATGCTGGGCGAGCGCTTCTCTCCCATGGATTTCGAGCATGAGCTGGCCCTGCGCCTGGCCGCGCTGCAGACCACGGGCGAGGACGACGACGAAACCCTGCTGAACCTGCTGCGCCGCGCCCACCATGCCGAGGTCTTTCGCACGCTGGCGCGTGATATCGAGGGCCGCATCACGGTCGAGCAGGTGGCGGACGACCTCAGTGCGCTGGCCGACTGCGTGCTGCGCGTGACGGCCAGCTGGTGCTGGAGCCGGCTCAAGAACCGCCACCGCGAGTCGCCGCAGTTCGCCATCATTGGCTACGGCAAGCTCGGCGGCAAGGAGCTGGGCTACGGCAGCGACCTGGACATCGTCTTCGTCTTCGATGACGACGACGAGCACGCCTCCGAGATCTATGCCGCCTTTGTGCGCAAGCTCATCAACTGGCTGGCCGTCAAGACGGGCGAGGGCGATCTGTTCGAGATCGACACCGCGCTGCGCCCCAACGGCAACTCCGGCCTGCTGGTGACCAGCTTTGCCTCCTATGCCAACTACCAGCAGCAGCGCGGCAGCAACACGGCATGGACCTGGGAGCACCAGGCCATGACGCGGGCGCGCTTCGTGCTGGGCAGCGACGATCTGCAGGCCCGCTTCGACGCCGTGCGCGAGGCCGTGATCACCGCGCCGCGCGACGCTGCGGCCCTGCGCGACGAGATCGTGGCCATGCGCGAACGTGTGCGCAGTGCGCATCCGGTGCGCGGCGGCCTTTTCGACGTCAAGCACAGCCCCGGTGGCATGGTCGATGTGGAGTTCGCTGTCCAGTACCTGGTTCTCTCGCAATCGGCCCTGCATCCGGGGCTGATGGCCAATCTGGGCAACATCGCGCTGCTGCAGCGTGCGGAAGAGGCGGGCCTGCTGCCTGCAGGCGTGGGCCAGCAGGCCGCCCGGGCCTACCGTGAACTGCGCCGCCTGCAGCACGTGGCGCGGCTGGACGAGCGGACGGCCCAATTGGTGCCGGGCCAGGCCGAGCCGCTCAGTGCGCCGGTCAAGGCCCTGTGGGAAGCGGTTTTCACGGGGGCCGCTCTGGTGTGAGGATGCTGGGAGGGAAGGTGGTCGGCCCTGGCCGACGCCGTCCCGTCAGCATCCATCGAACACGGCCTACAGCAGAATGACGCTCCTCGTCAAAATGTTACATTTTTCCCCCCCCCGACCCCTGGAACTTCTGCAAAAGTAGCTCATCTATTGGACAGGTTGACGAGAGAGGGTATCCAGACCGAATTTCACGTTGCGAAGCCTCTGGGGCCACAGTCCTGAACTGTTCCGCCCGAAGCGCTTCTCCTCCCTCCCTCTCTTTATTCGTTTCGGGATGCTTCGCAACTTTTTTATGCCAGCAAAAAGGCCACCCATAGGGTGGCCTTTTTTGTTGCCGCTGCAGCTGCAGTTGTCGTTGCGGGGGTGACCCGTTTTCAGGGCTGGGGCGGGCGTGTGGCTGCAAAGCTGGCGCGCTCCGCCAGCTTGGCCTGCAAGGTGGCCAGATTGGGGTGGTCGGCGCGCCAGTCCAGCTCGGGAAAGCGAAAGTCCAGCCAGCCCAGGGCACAGCCCACGCACACGTCGGCCAGGGTGAAGTGGATGCCGCAGCAATAGGGCTTGTCGCCCAGGCCCTGGGACATCACGTTCAGTGCGGCGCGCACCTTGGCCAGCTGGCGGTCTATCCAGGCCTGGCAACGCTGCTCTTCGCTGCGGCCATCCCAGGTGGCTTCGAGGCGGGCCAGGGCTCCGGCGTCCAGCACGCCATCGGCCAGGGCTTCCCAGGTCTTGATCTCGGCACGCTCGCGGCCTGTGCCGGGGATCAGCTTGCCTACCGGGGAAAGTGTGTCCAGATATTCGACGATCACGCGCGAGTCGAACATGGCATCGCTGCCGTCCATGACCAGGCGCGGCACCTTGCCCAGCGGATTGCCGGTGCCCGGCGACAGCTCGCGGCTCCAGGGGTTTTCCTCGACGAACTGATAGTCGAGCCTTTTCTCGGCCAGTACGACGCGTACCTTGCGTACGTAGGCGCTGGTGGAGGAACCTATCAGTTTCATGGCTGTTTTCCGTGGCGAAGAGGCGGCCCATGGGCGGGCAGCCGATTCTATGCGCTGCCCGGCGATCTCCCCCTACAGCCCCCGTTTTTGCCGCGCGCACCTACAATCACGGCCCATGAATCTGCCGCACATCTCCGCCCTGTCCCCGCTCGACGGCCGCTACGCCGCCAAACTGTCTCCTCTGCGCCCGATCATGAGCGAGATGGGATACATGCACCGCCGCGTGCAGGTGGAGGTGACCTGGTTCATCGCCCTGTCGGACGCCGGCTTTGCCGAGTTCAAGCCCCTGACCGAAGGCGCCCGCGTCTATCTGCAGGATCTGGTGAAGAACTTCTCCGAGGCCGATGCCGTGGCCATCAAGGACATCGAAAAGACCACCAACCACGACGTCAAGGCCGTGGAGTACTGGATCAAGGGCAAGTTCGACGGCCGTCCCGAACTGCTCAAGGCCGCCGAATTCGTGCATTTCGCCTGCACCAGCGAAGACATCAACAACACCAGCCATGCGCTGCAACTGCGCGCCGGTCGTGACAGCGTGCTGCTGCTGGCCTTGGCGGGCATCACTGCCAAGCTGCGCGAGATGGCCCACGCCTACGCGGCCGTGCCCATGCTCAGCCGCACGCACGGCCAGACCGCCAGCCCCACCACCGTGGGCAAGGAAATCGCCAACGTGCTGGTGCGTCTGGAAAAGGCCGCTGCCCGCATCGCCGAGGTCAAGCTCCTGGCCAAGATGAATGGCGCCGTCGGCAACTACAACGCCCATCTGTCGGCCTGGCCCGAGTTCGACTGGGAAGCCTTCAGCAAGAAGGTGATCGAGTCGCCCGAGCCCCAGGGCCTGGGCCTGAGCTTCCAGCCCTACTCGATCCAGATCGAGCCGCATGACTACATGGCCGAGCTGTTCGACGCCATCGCGCGCGCCAACACCATCCTCATCGACTTCTCGCGCGATGTCTGGGGCTATGTGTCCCTGGGCTACTTCAAGCAGCGCCTGAAGGCCGGCGAGATCGGCTCGTCCACCATGCCGCACAAGGTCAACCCCATCGACTTCGAGAATGCCGAAGGCAATCTGGGCCTGGCCAACGCACTGCTCAAGCACCTGGCCGAAAAGCTGCCCATCTCGCGCTGGCAGCGCGACCTGACCGACTCCACCGTGCTGCGCAACATCGGCGTGGCCATGGGCTATGCCACGCTGGCCTACAGCTCGCTGATGACGGGCCTGAACAAGCTCGAACTCAACGAAGAGCGCCTGCAGGAAGACCTGGATCACGCCTGGGAAGTCCTGGCCGAGCCCATCCAGACCGTCATGCGCCGCTACGGCGTGCAGGGCGCCTACGAAAAGCTCAAGGAAGTCACGCGCGGCAAGACCGTGCAGGCCGAAGACCTGCACCGCCTGATCAACGGCCTGGAAATCCCCCAGGCCGACAAGGACCGCCTGCTGGCCATGACGCCTGCCTCCTATGTGGGCAAGGCGGCCGAGCTGGCCCGCCGTGTCTAATCCATCCTTTGCCGCGCCATGAAGGGCGCGCTTCAACCATTCAGGGCTGCCGATGCAAGCACAGGCTTGCTGCGGCAGCTCTTGTTTTTGATAGGTTCTGTCTCATGGCCCTCAAATCCACCATCTTCAAGGCGAACCTGTCCATCGCCGACATCGACCACGGCTACTACGCCGACCATGCGCTGACCCTGGCGCGCCATCCCAGCGAGACGGACGAACGCATGATGGTGCGCCTGGTGGCCCTGGCCCTCAACGCACACCAGCTCAATGACATGTGCAAGGGCGACGGCACGCTGGCGTTTGGGGCAGGCCTGTCCGATCCTGAAGACCCCGATGTCTCGCTGACCGACTTCACAGGAGCCAAGCGCCTGTGGATCGAGGTCGGCCAGCCCGAGGAAAAGCCCATCGCCAAGGCCTGCAACAAGTCCGATGCGGTGGTGCTCTACGCCTTCCACCATGCGGCCGAGGTCTGGTGGAAGGGCCTGGAGGGCAAGCTGGCGCGGCTGAACAAGCTGCAGGTCTGGCGCATTCCCTCCGAAACATCCCAATCCCTGGCGGAACTGGCCGAGCGCAGCATGCAGCTGCAGGCCACCATCCAGGAAGGCGCGCTGACGCTCAGCAGCAACCTGGGCACGGTCTTCGTCGAGCCGCTGCGCTGGAAGTAAACGGGCTCCCGCTCAAGTCCACGTTTCAACCCGGCAACTGCATCCGGACGGCCTGGGCGAAGGACTCCACGGTCCAGCCCGCGCCCAACAGCATGCGGCGCGTGGACAGGCGGTCCATGACATCGTCCGGCACATTGCGGCCCAGATGGATGAGCGACTTGCTGTCCGCAATGCCCACATATCGGCCGTCATAGCTTCGCGCCAGATGGTTCCACAGGCCGTGGGCGCCCGGCGACTGGCGTGCGCCGCTGACCAGGCAGGTGCCTTTGTCCAGCACGCTGCGATACACGGCGCTGGCAATGCCGCGCCGCTGGTAGTCCGGAGCAAAGCGCGAATGCGGCGAGCGCACGCGGCGGTCGGTGCGCTTGTCCACCTCGACCAGGCGATTGAACACCGTGTAGCCGGCCAGGCAGCGCCGCTCCATGTCTTCCACGTAGGCAAACCATTCGCCGTCGGCTTCACGCCAGTGCAGCTGGAACTGCGGGTCGTGCAACGGGCGGCGCTCCAGGCCATGGAGCTTGTTGCCGGGCTGGTACAGGCGCTCGTGAATGGCTTCGAGCTCGCCCTCCACCAGCGGCTGCATCACGTCGATGCGCAGCTCGGTGACGTGGCGTGGCGCGCAGCGGGGCAGGGCGCGCCGCGCCACGGTATCGCTCAGATGGCGCAAGAGCGTGGAAAAAGAGGTGTCGGCAAAAGAGGGCCCGGCTGGGGCAAGGGCTAGACAGGTCACGGCAGGGCTCGCTTCGTCGGCTGGCCGTCGGCTGGCCTTGAGGCCGGGCAGACGCGTGAAAATCCAACCGCCTTCAGCCTAGGGATGAAGGCGGCGCAAGAAGAGCGGATTCAGTGAAGCGACGCTGCCCGGTTCCGCGCAGGGCAGCGCATCAAGACCGTGCGGCCTGTCGGGGGCCGATGTTCAGCCGTGCCGCATCACGCTCGCGCAGGCGCGTGGCCGTGGCGGGCCAGGCCTTGCCGGCCGGCACGCGCGTCTCGCCCGCATCACGTGCCGTGAGGCGCAAGCAAAGGCGGAGGTGGCTGGGGCGGTAAGCGGCGGTCTGCAGCATGGCGGCCGATGTTAGGCCGTCTGCAACATCGCACTGGTCCGGTGCGGTATCCGGCAGATCAGCCGGCAATCAACCAGCAATCAGCCAGAGTCACGCGATGTGTCCGTGCGCTCGGCCGCACGTTCTGCATAGCGGGTGAAACGCCAGGAGTCGCCCTCTGCCGTGATCCTGCGCCAGACCATCCGCTTTTGTGCCGGCTCCATCGCGGTCCACAGCTGCACTTCATCAAAGCTGCGGCCGCAGCCCTTGCATCTTTCGTCGCCCTGGCTGGTGGAGCAGATGGCGATGCAGGGCGTATCGGGCGTGGTGTCGTACCAGGCCAGCCAGGCCGCCATGGCGTGCGAGGGAAAGCCCTCAACCTGTACTTCGCTCTCATGCCAGAAGATCATCAGCGCGTACACCTCGGCCAGGGCCCGTACTTCGGGCTGCAGCAGCACGCCGTCCGGGGACGGATGGCGCTCACGCCAGTAGTTGATGGCGGCTTCGATGTCGGTGATGTGCAGTGCGGTCATGGACGGTCAGGGGGAAGGGACAGCGATGATAAGACGCCTGCCCGCGCGTGGCCGGGCATGGCTGCAACACTCCGTTGGCTCAAGGGTTGCTATGGATAGTGAAGCATTCGAGGTAGGCAGATAAATGGTCTGGGGGATGCGCGACTTGCGCTTCCCGTGGAAATGAAGGGTTTTTTCACTTGCGTGCCGTGGCGGCTTTGTGTTGCAATCCACAGGTTCGAAGGGGAGTAGCTCTCTGCCGGCGGGGGTGGTTTTTGCAAAGCCACCGTGCCGGCATCGGAATGGTCGTCAATACGAAGCGCAAGCTTCCGGCCTTCCGGGTTGCGGTGCATACCGCAGCCGAGCAAGACCTTTGATGGACCTGATGACGGTCGATCAATGTGTTCTCCCCTGAGCCAGGCATGTCCTTGCCCGGGTAGGCGCTGCGGCGTTGCATCGGTCTTTCTGTGCCGGTGGGTGTTTCTCCAGGAGGGAGGAGTTCTCGCCGGCCTTACTCAACAGCGAGGACCTTATGGACTTGGACTTTCTGACTCACGCCCCGTTCTGGGTGGCCCTGGGCCAAATCATCATCATCGACATCCTGCTGGGCGGCGACAACGCGGTCGTGATCGCGCTGGCCTGCCGCAAGCTGCCGCCCGAGCAACGCAAGAAGGGCATCATCTGGGGCACGGCGGGTGCCATCATCCTGCGCGTCATCCTGATCGCCTTCGCGATGACATTGCTGGCGCTGCCCTTCCTGAAGTTCGTCGGCGCACTGCTGCTGGTGTGGATCGGCATCAAGCTGATTGCTCCTGATGAAGACGGCCACGACAACATTCAGGGCAGCGACAAGCTGCTGGCCGCCATCAAGACCATCATCGTTGCCGACCTGGTGATGAGCGTGGACAACGTGATCGCCATCGCTGGCGCTGCCCAGAGCTCGGGCGAGCACCAGATGCTGCTGGTCGTGCTGGGCCTGTTGATCTCCATCCCCATCATCGTCTGGGGCTCGCAGCTCGTGATCAAGCTGATGGAGCGCTTCCCCATCATCATCGTGGCCGGCGGCATGCTGCTGGGCTGGATTGCCGGCGGCATGCTGGTCACCGACCCCGTCTTCGCCAATACGGAGAAGTGGGACTGGATGGTCAAGCTGCCCCAGACCGACATGCTCAAGTACGGTGCCAGCGTGTTCGGGGCCCTGCTGGTGCTGGCACTGGGCAAGTACATCGCTTCGCGCCGCCCTGCTCCCAAGGCCGGCGCCCACGGAGCCTGATCCGCTGAAAAGTTGAGGTGGGCGCCGGGTTGGCCCGATGGGCCGCCCGCGCCGATTCGCGACAATCCATGGCAAGGGCGGCCCCGGCCGCCTGCCTCTCCCACTCCCGCAAACCCAGTTCGACAAGGACTTGCTTTGAACCCCATCATCGTCTACGTGGATGACGCTTCCTACGCTCTGCCTCTGGTACAGGCCCTGGCCGCCTCGCCGCAGGCCCAGGCCTCGCACTGGCTGCTGGTGGCCTGCGCGCCGCGCATTACCCACCGGGTCAGCAAATGGGTGAGCCACAGTGCGCGCGAAAGCTGGCGCGGCAAGTGGGCGGACAAGCTGTTCGCCCAATTGCTGCCGGTGTTCGGTGACAGCGCTGGCAGGATCACGCCGGTGCTGGCCAAGGGCCCGCTGGCCGAACTGGTGGCCCAGCTCCAGCAGGAGCACGGCACGGCCCAGATCGTCGATGCACGCCGCCCCAAGCAGGAAGCCACGGCTCCCGCCGTGGCGCCTGCCGCCCCGCTGGGCCGGCGCTGGAATCTTCCGGGAACGCTGGCGGCCATCGGCGCGCTGATGGGACTGGTGTTCGAGGAAGCGATGATCTAAAGGCTGGCGTCTGCCTGGCCGCTCTGATCAGGCGATCACTTTCAGGACGGCATCCCGAAAAACGGGATGCCGTTTTTCATGGGGTTCTCCGGTCCACGGTTTCCAGTGCGCCGCCTCAACCCGGATCTGCCGGCTGCTGCTATGCTGCCCGCATGAAAATCCTGATCAAATGGCTGCTCAGCGCCGGTGCCCTGCTGGTCGTGGCCTATCTTTATGGTGGCGTGCAGGTCAACAGCTTCAGCTCGGCCATGATCGCGGCGCTGGTCATCGGCCTGCTCAATGCGGTGCTGCGCCCCATCCTCGTGGTGCTGACGCTGCCCGTGACCATCGTGACGGTCGGGCTGTTTCTCTTCGTGGTCAACGGACTGATGTTCTGGGCAGCCTCGGGCCTGCTCAGCGGCTTCCACGTCGCGGGCTTCTGGGCGGCCATGCTGGGCGCGCTCATCTACTCGCTGCTGGGCCTGGCCATCGAATCACTTCTCGCGCGCCTGTTCCCTTAGCAGCTCCTCCACGGCACGCAGTCGCGTGTCCACGATGGAGGCTTCAATGAAATCCACCTTGGGCCCGCCCTTGCGGGCCAGGTCCTGCGCGGCCTTGAAACGGTCCACTGCCGCCGCGTAGTCGTAGTGCGCGACCTGGGCCTCGGCCTCGGCGCGCAGCGCGCGCAACTCCTGGCCCTGGGCGCGCTGCACCTGGGCCAGCAACTGCCAGGCGCTGGCATCACGCGGGTGGTCCGTCACCCAGGTCTGCAGCGGGCCTGCCATGCTGGAGGCGCCCTGCTCGCGCAGCAGGATCTGGGTGCGCATCAGCAATTCCGGCCTGCGCACGGCGCGGTTTTCGACCACATTGACGGTGGCCAGGCTGGGGCCGCTCTCCGTTGTCTTGGCGGGGATGGATTCCGTGGGATTGGCCTGGGCAGGCGCAGCTGCCGGCAGGTAGAGCGGTGGCAACGCCTGCAACGCGGCGCCGGGCTTGCCGGCCGTCAGCTCCATTTCGGCCTGCAGCAGCCTGGCCTGCCGCTGGGCGCCGGCATCTGCGGCGGTTGCCACTTGAAGCCGCCCGGACATTTCCCGCGCTTCGGCCCAATCGCGCAATTGCACGGCGCTCAGCGTGGCGGCATATAGCTGCGCCACCTGCTGGGTTTGGGTTTGGCTGCCAAAGCTGGTGGAGCGCGGCTGCTCGGCCCACTGGCGCAGCACATCCACGCCGGGGCGCGACAGCACGCGGGCCCGTGCGGCCATCATCACGTGTTCCAGGGATGGTGCTGGCGCAGGCGCAACGCCACGCGGCAGGCGCGAATGCATGTCGGCCATGCGTTCCGTGGTCAGCGGATGGCTGCGCAGATAGGGCCAGCTGCCGTTGTCATTCAGGCGGTTGGCCTGCTGCAGCTTGTCGAACATGGTCACAAAGCCCTGTGGCGCGAACCCTGCCGGCGCCATCAGCCCGTAGCCCATGCGGTCGGCCTCGCGCTCCATGTCGCGCGAAAAATTCAACTGGTTCTGCACGGCCAGCGCCTGGCCGCCCATCATCATGGCCATGGCGGCATCGGGGCTGCGGCTGGCGGCCAGGGCGCCCAGAATCATCGAGCCGATCATCAGCGGCGTCTGCTTGCCCTGTTGGGCAATGAGCCGCGCAATGTGCCGCTGCGTGACGTGGCTCAGCTCGTGTGCCAGCACCGATGCGAGCTCGTCGCGTGTGCTGACCACGCCTATCAGGCCCAGGTGAACCCCCAGATAGCCGCCGGGCAGCGCAAAGGCGTTGACCGATCGGTCCCGCCCCAGCAGGATCTCCCAGGCAAAGCGCTCTTCCAGCTCATCCGACAGTTCGCCGCGCGTGCGTGCCGCATCGACCAAGTGCTGCCAGATGCCTTCCACATATTCCTGCAGTACCGCATCGTCGATGTAGTCCGGATCGCGGTACAGCGAGCGGATGATGCGGTCACCCAGGCGCCGCTCGTCACTGGTCGTCGTGGCCGCGCCATCGCCCAGCGTGGGCAGGCGCAATTGGGCCTGTGCCGGTGTATGCGTTGCGATGGTGAGAGAGGCCGCCAGCAACTGCAGGCCGACGGCGATACGTGTCTTCAGGCGTGATGGGCGCATGGGCAGGTAAGAACCAAGGGGCCGGGCCCGTGCATCGGCACGGGGCGGTGAAACACCCCACTATGATGCCTCGGTTCGCCGAACGTTCACGGCAGGACTGACCAGCGTGTCAGGACTGCCGTAGACCGGCCCGTGCATTTTTTGGAGTTGCCATGTCTTCCCTCACCCATTTCGACGCCCAGGGCCAGGCCCACATGGTCGACGTCGGCGCCAAGCCGGCAACCCACCGCATCGCGGTCGCCGAAGGCCGCATCACCATGCAGCCCGCCACCCTGGCCATCATCCAGAGCGGCACCGCCAAGAAGGGCGACGTGCTGGGCATCGCGCGCATCGCCGGCATCATGGCCGCCAAGAAGACCAGTGACCTGATTCCGCTGTGCCATCCGCTGGCGTTGACGCGGGTGGCGGTGGATTTCGAACTGTTGCCCGAAACGTCGTCCGTCCGCTGTCTTGCCACTGTCGAGACCGTTGGTCCGACCGGGGTGGAGATGGAGGCGCTCACAGCCGTGCAGGTGGCCTTGCTCACGGTCTATGACATGTGCAAGGCGGTGGACAAGGGCATGGTGATGGAGGGAATCAAGGTGCTGGAGAAGCACGGAGGCAAGACGGGGAGCTTTGTGGCGCAGTAGCGTCTGTCGTGCGATTGCCGGTACCAGGGAAAGAGCGGCCGGTTCACAATAACTGCTGGAAGGTCGCGGGACGTCCGTGACAGAGAACGACAAGAAATCAGAGGGAAACACCAATGCATGCTGGCAACCCGGGGGCCCTTGCGCGCCTCAAGGAAAAGATCTCCCATGGCTCCGTGCGCGTGGGTATCTATGGGCTGGGCTATGTGGGCCTGCCTCTGGCCCTTCGCTTCGCCGAGGTTGGCGTCAAGGTGGTGGGCTTTGATATTGATGAAGCGAAGGTCCGTACGCTGGGCGAAGGCGGCAGCTATATAGAGCGAATCACTCCCGAGCAGATCAGACGTGCGCTGGAACAGGGATTCGAGGCCACCACTGACTTTGCACGGACAGAAGCAATCGATGCTCTGATCATCTGCGTGCCCACGCCCCTGAATGTTCACCGCGAGCCCGACCTGAGCTTCATCATCAACACGGTGGAGGCGGCGCTGCCTCACATGCGCGAAGGTCAGTTGCTGAGCCTGGAGAGCACAACCTGGCCCGGCACGACGGACGAAGTGCTGGCACCGCGCCTGCGCAGCCGTGGACTGGAGCCTGGCGCCAGTTGCGCTCTGGTGTTCTCTCCGGAGCGCGAAGACCCTGGCAATCCGCATTACGGCACCAAGGACATCCCCAAGGTGATCGGAGGGTGCACTGCCAGCTGCCTGGAACTGGGCATGGCGCTGTACCAACATGCCATCCAGACCATGGTGCCCGTCAGCAGTACCAAGGCGGCTGAAATGACCAAGCTGCTGGAGAACATCCACCGCAGCGTCAACATCGGCCTGGTGAACGAGATGAAGATCGTGGCCGACAAGATGGGCATCAACATCCATGAAGTCATCGATGCAGCTGCCACCAAGCCCTTCGGCTTTGTTCCCTATCGACCCGGCCCCGGCCTCGGCGGCCACTGCATTCCCATCGATCCCTTCTATCTGACATGGAAGGCGCGTGAATATGGCGTAAATACGCGCTTCATTGAACTGGCCGGTGAAATCAACCACTATATGCCGCACTGGGTGGTGGGCAAGGTCGCCGATGCACTCAATGAACGGGGCAAGGCCGTCAAGGGGAGCCGTATATTGGTGCTGGGGCTGGCCTACAAGAAGAATATTGATGACACACGGGAATCCCCAGCTGTGGAGATCATGGATCTGTTGCAGGCAAAGGGGGCGGATATAGATTACAGCGATCCGCATGTGCCGGTGTTTCCTCATAAGCGGGATTACCATTTTGACCTGAGGTCTGTTCCGCTGAATGAGGAATCAGTGGATCGCTATGACTGTGTGGTCCTGGCCACGGACCATGACGCGTTTGATTATGCGCTACTGGCCAGCAAGGCGAAGATATTTGTGGATACACGTGGGCGAATGCAAGGTGGATTCAATGTCATTGCTGCTTGAATCGTTGTTGTTATCGCACCGTTCTCCGGATGTTCCTCGAATTTCGGTGAATATGTGGGAGATGTTAATTAATATTTCAACCGAAATTACCCAAGAATCGACGTTCCTGTGCGACGAACGATGATCCAATAAAGGAGGGGCCATGGATAGTTCCAATTACAGGCCTGACATTGAGGGAATGCGGGCGGTCGCCATCATCCTTGTCGTTCTGTCTCATCTTTCCATCGATGGATTCTTCGCGGGGTTTATCGGGGTGGACGTTTTTTTTGTGATCTCTGGTTACCTGATAACTGGAGTGTTGGTGCGGGAATATGAATCTTCTGCAAAGATAGAACTGCTCCGTTTCTTCTCCAATCGTATGCGCAGGCTTCTGCCCGCGCTGATGCTGGTTATATTGGTCGCTGGTGCTGTTGTTTATAATATTGAGCCTGAAACAACGCATCTAAGTCAAAGTATGGCGGCCGCAATGGCCGTTGCATGGATGAGTAATATATATTTTGCATTTTCTGATGCAAATTATTTCTCGTCGGAATCTGGCGAGAATGCATTCCTCCATACATGGTCTCTGGGTGTGGAAGAGCAGTTCTACATTGTCTGGCCTTTGATAATTCTGACGTATTTCAAGCTGCATAGAAAATACTTAAAGGTAACTGCACTGGTTCCTTTGTTTTCGATTATTGCGATCTTGTCATTGCTGGCTTGCATATTAATATCGCAGTTCAATTCCATATTTTCTTTTTACATGATGCCAACCCTGTCTCTTATACACATCTAAAAAGGGGGGGGGGGGGGGGGGGGGGGGGGGGGGGGGGGGGGGGGGGGGGGGGGGG
>NZ_JAELTK010000242.1:0-324 GCF_016428765.1 Delftia sp. ASV31 | reverse complement strand
CCCCCCCCCCCCCCCCCCCCCCCCCCCCCCCCCCCCCCCCCCCCCCCCCCCCCCCCCCCCCCCCCCCCCCCCCCCCCCCCCCCCCCCCCCCCCCCCCCCCCCCCCCCCCCCCCCCCCCCCTTTTTAACGATCCGGCGACCACCGAGATCTACACTGTTCGCATTTCGTCGGCAGCGTCAGATGTGTATAAGAGACAGCCCTGCAATCCTGAGGCACCCGCATGCCATGGGCCCGCAAAATCCGCCAGAAACGTTCCAGAATCACACCATGACCGATACCGCTCCCCCTCCCTTCGTCTTCCACCAGGGCACGGCGCCGCTGCTG
>NZ_JAELTK010000241.1:0-324 GCF_016428765.1 Delftia sp. ASV31 | reverse complement strand
AACAGCTGCCAGGGGTCCGCTCCCGTCTGGTAGGTCTGCCCGAAAAAGGCGAACAGCGCACCCGTGCCCAGCAGCGCCAGCACCGACAGCGGCACGCGCGCCGCCGCGCGCCATGCCGCGCCAAGACCTGTCTCTTATACACATCTGACGCTGCCGACGAAATGCGAACAGTGTAGATCTCGGTGGTCGCCGGATCATTGAAAGGGGGGGGGGGGGGGGGGGGGGGGGGGGGGGGGGGGGGGGGGGGGGGGGGGGGGGGGGGGGGGGGGGGGGGGGGGGGGGGGGGGGGGGGGGGGGGGGGGGGGGGGGGGGGGGGGGGGGGGG
>NZ_JAELTK010000240.1:0-324 GCF_016428765.1 Delftia sp. ASV31 | reverse complement strand
CCCCCCCCCCCCCCCCCCCCCCCCCCCCCCCCCCCCCCCCCCCCCCCCCCCCCCCCCCCCCCCCCCCCCCCCCCCCCCCCCCCCCCCCCCCCCCCCCCCCCCCCCCCCCCCCCCCCCCCCCTCTTTACTGATCCGGCGACCACCGAGATCTACACTGTTCGCATTTCGTCGGCAGCGTCAGATGTGTATAAGAGACAGACCATGGCCTGCACGGCTGGCAGTGGATGTTCCTGATCGAGGCGATTCCCGCCCTGGTGATCGGCGTGGTGACCATCTTCTATCTGGACAACGGCATCTCCAGCGCCAAGTGGCTGACGGCCTCCG